>DASRJN010000646.1:0-6929 GCA_035649455.1 Acidimicrobiales bacterium | reverse complement strand
GGGTACTCGGCCAGATGGCCGTCGAAGTCGGCGTAGACGTCGGTGACCAGCTTGTAGGTCAGCGGGTTGAGCTCGATGGCGTCGATGTTCTGGGCCTCGAAGTGCAGCGAGGCCAGGATCTCGTGGCCGCCGGCCGCGCCGATGATCATCACCCGCTCCGGCGGCGTGCCCAGCACCTGGAACGGCAAGGCGCGGGGATCGCGGTCGAAGTTGTAGATGTCGCCGTCGAGGCTGTCGACGTCGCCGTCCCAGGGCTTGATGACGGACCCGAGCATGCCGTCGTGGTTGAGCAGCAGGCCGTTGGGGAGCATGGCGGTGTCGATGCGGAAGATGGGGCTCCACTGCGAGTAGTCCGACCCGGCCACCTGCGCCTTCTGCTCGTCCGGCACGACGTCGGGCAGCACACCGGAGCCGACCACGCACACCGCCAGGCCGGCGGTGAGCACCGCGCCCACCGGCAGGGCCCGGGACCGGTTGCGGGCGGCCACGTACACGCCCACGCCCGCCAGGACGGTCCCCGCCAGGGCGATGGTGCGGGGCGGGCCGATGGTGGAGATGAAGTACACCACGATGGCGCAGGCCAGGCCCGCGCCCACCAGGTCGGCGAAGTAGAGCTTGCCGATGCCCGCGGTCTTGCGGCCGAACAGGGTCGACACCATCACGCCGATCCAGATGAACGAGGCGAACAGGGCCAGGCAGATGACCACCAGGGCGGCGAAGTTCTCCACCGAGGCCTTGGTGCCGTAGTCCCAGATCGCGAGGGACGACACCGAGATGCGGGCCACGATCAGATAGCCGACGATCACGCTGGCCGCGCCGGCCAGGCAGCCCACCGTCATGATGGTGTCGGTGCGGGCGCGCTTGAGCCGCTTGGAGATGGTCGTGAGCACGCTGCCGCAGCCGATGCCGAGCAGCGCCAACCCGATGACCAGGTAGGTGTAGTAGTAGAAGAGCTTGAACGAGACCACCCGTGTGTAGCTGATCTCGAGCAGGAGAGCGGCGAAGGAGACCAGGAAGATCTCGAGGTGGTAGCCCCGGCTGTCCCGCGGCGGCTTCTCCTCCGCGGGAGCGTCTCCGTTGGCCGAGGCCTCCGCCGGCGTCGCGCTGGCCATCAATCGGTTCCCCCGTTGCTGTGCGGGTCTCTGGTCATAAGTGATATCGCACGCCGCGCCACTGTCCGCGGTCTGCCCCAGGCCCCGGGGGAGCATAGCGAGGCGCGCGTGGCCACACCCAAGACCGTCCGACCAGGATCTCCGCTCTTGGGACGATCGATTACCGGAAAGTAGGTTTCCCAGCCATGCAGGAGATCCTGGAGGCCATTCTGGGGGGCGCCTCGGGCGACGAGCTCGCCGCCCTGCCGATCCCCGAGTCGTACCGCGCGGCCCATGTGCTGCGCGCCGAGCAGACCATGTGGGACGGCGTGCCGTCCGAGGACAAGGACCCGCGCAAGTCGCTGCACATCGGCGACGTGCCCACCCCCGAGCTGGCGCCCGACGAGGTCTACCTGGCGGTGATGGCCAGCTCCATCAACTTCAACACGGTGTGGACCTCGATCTTCGAGCCGCTGTCCACGTTCGCCTTCCTCGACCGGCTGGGCCGGGAGTCGGTCTGGGGTGCCCGCCATGCCCAGGACTTCCACGTCGTGGGGTCAGACGCCTCGGCGGTGATCCTGCGGACGGGCTCGGCGGTGCGCAACTGGAAGCCGGGAGATCGCGTGACGGTCCACTGCAACTTCGTGGACGACCAGGACCCGTCGGCGCATGACGACTCGATGCTGGCCGCCAACCAGCGCATCTGGGGCTTCGAGTCCAACTTCGGCGGGCTGGCCGACCTCGCCATCGTCAAGGCCAACCAGCTCATGCCCAAGCCCGCCCATCTGACCTGGGAGGAGGCCGCGGTCAACGGCCTGTGCGCCTCCACCAGCTACCGCATGCTGGTAGGCCGGCACGCGGCCCGCATGAAGCAGGGCGACAACGTCTTCATCTGGGGCGCCACCGGCGGGATCGGCGCCTACGCGACCCAGCTGGTCCTCAACGGCGGCGGCACCCCGGTGGGGGTGGTGTCGAGCCCGGACCGGGCCAAGCTGCTCAACGCCATGGGCTGCGAGCACGTCATCGACAGGCGGGCCGAGGGCTACCAGTTCTGGGCGGACGAGCACACCCAGGACGAGGGCGAGTGGCGCCGGCTGGGGAAGAAGGTGCGCTCCCTCATCGGCGAAGACCCCGACATCGTGTTCGAGCACCCCGGCCGCCAGACCATGGGCGCCTCGGTCTTCATCGCCGCGCGCGGCGGCATGGTCGTGACCTGTGCGGCCACGAGCGGGTTCATGATCGAGTACGACAACCGCCACCTGTGGATGAAGCTGAAGACGATCCGCTCGTCCCACTTCGCCAACTACCAGGAAGCCTGGAACATGAACCGCCTCATCGACCGGGGCGCCATCCAGCCGGTCATGTCCGCGGTCTACCCCCTGGAGCAGGTGGGCGAAGCCGCCCGCACCGTCCACCGCAACGAGGCCGAGGGCAAGCTCGGCGTCCTCTGCCTGTCCCCCGAGCCCGGCCAGGGCATCACCGACCAGGCCAAGCGCGAGGCCATCGGCGAGAACCGCATCACCCTGTTCCAGCGCCACGCCCGCGGCGAGCTGTAACTACCGCCTCACCACCGAAAGTTTCTTTCGTGAGACCAACCCGAACGAGCATGTCTTACGAGGCGAGGGCGGCCACGATGTCCTGGTCCTCGCAGGCGCGGGCGAAGGCGGCGAGGCGGCGTTCCATGTCACGGCCGAGGAGCCAGACGCCGACGCGGTCGGCCAGTGGGGCCAGCGCCCGGGGGCGGATGGTGAAGTTGTAGCGCCAGGTGGCCTCGGTGCCGCCGCCCTCGGCGGGCGAGAAGTTCCAGCCGCCCGAGAACGACTTGAAGAACCACGGGCCCTTCACCATGCGCATGCCCACGTGGGTGGGCGGGCGGACCGTGACGTACTCCGAGACCATGGTGAGGTGGTGGCGGGACTTGGTCCATGTGCGCACGCCCTTGGCCGCGGCGGTGGCGCCGTCGAGCAGGCGCTGCTCGCGCACGAACGGGTCCCAGCGGTAGCGCAGCTCGCCGTAGGTCTGCGACAGGGCAAAGGCCGCCGGCGGGGGGAGCGCTACGACGACGGTGGACTCGACCCGGGGCACGGCCCCAGTGTCGCGGCTCACTCGGCGGGAGTCACCGCGCCCTCGGCGGCGGCCGAGGTGTAGAGAGCGTCGACCACCCGGTGGGCCGGCAGCGCCTCCGCGAACGACGGGTAGGCCGCGGTGCCGTCGCGGACCGCCGCGAGGAACGCGCCGGCCGAGTTGGATGTGGCCGTGTCGCCCGCCTCCGCCACGGCCACGGCCAGGTCGTCGCCCTCGAGCACCCCCTCGTCCTCCCCGGTGAAGCGCCACCTCACCGGTCCGACGAAGTCGCCCTCCAGCGCGGCGTACAGCCGGGAGCAGAACACTTCGACCCGGCGCAGGCTGGGCCGTTCCAGCACGTCGTGCCAGACCGACGTGAGGCTGCCCGACGCGCCGCTGGCGAACGCCAACCGGGCCACGGTGACGTCGTCGATGCGGGGATGCCCGTGCACCTCCCGGGTGGTGGCGCTCACCGAGGTCACGGGACCGAAGATCCAGCGCAGGATGTCCACGTCGTGGATCGAGTGCTCGAGCAGCGTGCCCCGACCCGCCTTGGTGTGGTCGTTGCGCCAGGTCGAGTGGTACAGGCCCTGGTCGGGGATGAACTGGTCGTCCCGGAACACCACGGCCAGCACCTCGCCGGCCCGAGGGTCGTGCACCAGGTGCCGCAGCCACCGGAACGACGGCAGGTAGCGCAGCACCAGCCCCACCTGGTTGGCCACCCCGGCCGCGGCGACCGCGTCGACCATGCGGGCCACCGTGGCCGCGTCGGGGGCGAGCGGCTTCTCGCAGAACACCGCCACGCCCGCTGCCGCGGCCCGCTCGACCAGCCGGGCGTGCTCGGTGGTCCAGGTGCAGACGTAGACCGCATCCACGCCCTGCACCAGCTCGGCCTCGCCGACCACCGCAGCCCCGTGGCGCGCCGCGAACGCCGCGGCCCGCTCGGCGTCGGGGTCGTGGACGGCGACGATGGCGTGGCCCACCCCGCTCCGCTCCATCTGCGCGGTGTGGTAGCGGGTGATGAACCCCGCGCCGTAGAACCCCACTCGGACCGTCACGGGGGCGAAGGCTAGGTTGGCCTCGTGCTGCTCACCGAGATCGACCACGTCGCCATCGCCGTCAACGACCTCGAGGCGGCCATCGAGTACTACCGGGCCACCTTCGGCGCCGAGGTCGATCACCGCGAGGTGGTCGAGTCCGACGGCGTGGAGGAAGCCCTGCTCAAGGTGGCGGACAGCTACGTCCAGCTGCTCACGCCCACCCGGCCGGACTCGCCCGTGGCCAAGTACCTGGAGCGCAAGGGCGAGGGCCTGCACCACGTCGGCTACCGGGTGGCCGACTGCGGCGAGGCGCTGGACGCCGTCAAGGCCCAGGGCGGCCGGGTCATCGACGAGGCGCCCCGCCCCGGCAGCCGCGGCACGACAGTGGCTTTCGTGCACCCCAAGGGCGCGTTCGGGACTCTGATCGAACTCGTGCAGGAGTGATTTCGGAGAGGTTCCGGGCTCGTTACGTGTCCACCTGTATCTCCAGCGCGACGATTACGGTGACGCCAACTTCGTAGCCCTCATGACAGGAGGCGCATATGGACGCTGCCGTCCCACCGCCCACCCCGGCCGCAGCCGGCTACCCGGCGGTCTTCGAGCTGGACCGGGCGGAGCACATCGCCAATTGGCGTCCGCTCGTGCACTGGCTGCTCATCATTCCTCACGCGATCGTGCTCGCTGCGCTCGGCGTGGTGGCCGAGCTCGTGAGCATCGTCGCGTGGTTCGCCATCCTCTTCACCGCCAAGCTGCCGGAGGGGCTGGGCAACCTCATAGGCCTCTACATCCGGTACTCGAACCGGGTGAACGCCTACTACATGTTCATGCGGGAGGAGTACCCGCCGTTCTCGTTCGCCGACACGCCGCCCGACCCGGGCGACTACCCGGCCGTCCGCACGTCGTTCGAGCCCCTCTACGAGGGGCGCAACCGGCTCACCACGTTCTTCCGGTTCATCCTGGCCATCCCGCACTTCATCTGCCTGGCCGTGCTGGGCATCGTGGCCTTCTTCGCCACGATCATCGGCTTCTTCGCCGTGCTCTTCACCGGCAAGTGGCCGGTCGGGATGCAGGACTTCATCCTGGGCGTGCTGCGTTGGAACACGCGAGTGAGCGCCTACGCGCTGCTGCTCACCGACGAGTACCCGCCGTTCTCGATGCAGTAGCGCAAACCTGACGCGACAGGTGGCCGGGGCATCGTTGGCCCGGCCACCTGAAGCGGGTGGGGTTGTGGTGGGTGGGGAGATCAGCCCGCCGGGGGCAGCATCACCGAGTCGATGAGGTGCACCGTGGCGTTGGCGGTGTGGATGTCGGGCACGACCACCTTGGCCTGACCGCCGCCGACCGTGATGGTTTCGCCGTCGGCGGAGATGGGCAGCGAGGCGCCGGTGAAGGTCTCGACCGAGGACATGGTGGCCAGGTCGTCGGCCGACAGCTGCTGGCCGACCACGACGTGGAAGCCGAGCACCTGGGTGAGCAGGCCGGTGGGATCGGCCAGCGCGGCGTCGAGGGTGGCGGGGTCGAGCGCCGCGAAGGCGCAGTCGGTCGGCGCGAACACAGTGAGCGCGTCGGCCGAGTTGAGGGTGTCGACCAGGCCGGCGTCGCCCACGGCCGTGACCAGCGTGGTGAGCACGGGGTTGCTCGACGCGGCAGTGGCCACCGGGTCGTCGGTCATGCCGGCGAGCGTGCCCTCGGTGGGGCCGCCCTCGACGGCGGCGACGAGGCCGTCGGCGTCGCAGATCTGCGCCGAGTCGGCCGGGGTGGCGTCGGCGTTGTCGGACGACATATCGCTGCCGGACTGCTCGTTGTCTGTCCGGGTGGCGGCGGTGTCGTCGCCGCTGTCGGAGCAGGCCGCGGCCAGCATCGACAGGGCGAACAGGGCGGCGATGCCCTTCGCGATCCGGGATCGGGTCATAGCTTGGTTCCTCCGGGGAGTGGGGATGGAAGTGGGGATGGCACGGTCGTTCCCGGCTGCTGTCGAGCAGGGAGCGGCTCGCCCGCGGCGGGCGAGATGGGTCATGACGGGCTTCCGCCGGGCTCGTCGACGATGACGACGAGCGACATCCAGCCGCTGGCGCCGTCGGGCAGGATCTCCGCCCGCTGCTCGGGCTGCGGGTCGCCGGTGCCGTCAGTGGCCCGGACGGTGAGCGTGTGGCGGCCGGGGGTGGCGTCCCACTCGTAGCGCCACTGGCGCCAGGTGTCGACGCCGACCGCCTCGGCCAGCTCGGCGGGCCGGAAGGGCCCGTCGTCGATGCGCAGCTCGACCGCGTCGATGCCCCGCGTCTGGGCCCAGGCCACGCCGGCCACGACGACCCGCCCCGCCTGCACCCGCTCCAGGCTGCGAGGGGTGTCGATGCGGGACATGGTCTTGATGGGCGCCTGCTCGGCGTAGCCCCGCGGCACCCAGTACTGGTCGAAGGCGTCGAACGTGGTGACCTCGAGGCTTGTGAGCCATTTGGTCGAGCCCACGTAGCCGTAGACCCCCGGCGTCACCAGGCGGGCCGGGAAGCCGTGGCGCAACGGCAGCGGCTCGCCGTTCATGCCCACGGCCACCAGGCAGGGCCGGTCGTAGGCCGCGGGCAGCGGGATGCCGCAGGTGTAGCCGTCGACCGAGCGCCCGACGAGCTGGTCGGCGCTTCGCCGCGGCCGGGCCCGGTCCAGCAGGTCGCGCACCGGGACGCCGAGCCAGCGGGCGTTGCCCACCAGGTCGCCGCCGACGGGGTTGGAGACGCAGGTG
>DASRJN010000645.1:0-7908 GCA_035649455.1 Acidimicrobiales bacterium | reverse complement strand
CGGTACTGAGCCACCAGGTGCGGATGGTCGATGGCGACCAGCTCCAGCCGATCGTCGGCGCCGACCTCAGCGGCCTCGCCGTCGCGGTAGCCCCGCTCGACGATCAGCTGGTCGACCAGCGTCCGGGCCGAGGTCACGCTGCCCCTGGGGTCGTCCACGAAGCCGGCCTGCACCGCCCGCCACTTGGCCTGGTAGCGCTCGGCGGAAGCGGGCGTGAGGTCGATCAGCTCGACCGCGCGGCGTCGCTTGATCCGCTCCCGCAGCGCCGCCTCGGCGCCGCGCCTACCTCCGTGCTCGTCCAAGGCCCGCTGGTATTCCGGCCCGAACCGACGCCTGAGCATGGCCGAGCGCTGTTGCTCGATCACGACCGCGCCGAGCACCAGCGCGGCCACGATCACCATGGTGAGGATCACCCACGTCATGAGAGGACCTCCCCAGTCCCGTCGCAAATTGCGGTCATCTGTTACCCGCGAGAGCGCTTCTCCATACCTGCGACGCCGGTAGTGTCCGCGGCATGGCCATCCGCGTCATCCGTGTCGCCCTGGTGGTGCTGGCGCTCATCGCCCTGTGGACGGGCTTGTGGGCGACCGTGTCCCCCCGGGCGTTCTACGACAACTTCCCCGGCGCCGGCCACGCCTGGGTCGCCGCCGACGGGCCCTACAACGAGCACCTCATCCGGGACTTCGGCTCGCTCAACCTCGCGCTCGCCGCGGTGACGATCATCGCGGCCGTGACACTGGGCCGGGCGGTGGTGATCGCCGCGGCGGTGGCGTGGCTGGTGGTCGAGGTGCCCCACCTCGTGTACCACGCCCGCCACCTCGACGTGTACGACTCGGCCGACAAGCCGGCCGTGCTCGCCGCGCTGGCGCTAGCGGTGGTGCTGCCGATCGTGATCCTGGTGGCGGAGAGTCGCCGCCGCGCGCCCACCTAGGACGGCGGTGTGCCCCAGGCCGGGTGGATGTCGAGGCCGGGCCGGTTGGTGATGTTGTGCTGGTCGCTGCCGTCGGCGTTCATGATGTAGATCTCGGCCTGGTCGCCCGCGGTGGGCGTGTCCCGCTTGGTCTCGAACGCCAGTTGCGTGCCGTCGGAGGACCAGCTCGGATCCTGGTCGTCCGACGGGTCGTCGGTCAGGGCGACCTGGTTGCCGCCGTCGGCGTCCATCGCGTAGATGTCCCACTGACCCTCTCGCTGGGACGAATAGGCGATGGCGCTGCCGTCGGGCGTCCAGGACGGGTCGGCGTCGTCGCCCGGGTCGGTGGTCAGCTGCCGGGGCTCGCCGCCGTCGGCGGGGATCACGTAGATGTCCTGGTTGCCGCCGGTCCGGCTCCAGTAGGCGATGGACTCGCCGTCCGGGGACCACGCGGGATCGCCCTCGTCCGCGGGGCTGTTGGTCAGGTTGGTGACCTGGCCGGTCGCCAGCTCGATGACGTAGATGTCGGTGGGGCCGTCACGGTCGTCGGCTATCGCCATGCGGGTGCCGTCGGGTGACCAGGTCGCCCGAGCGTCGGGGACGACGCCGCTCATCACCAGCCGGTCGCCTTCGCCGCCGGTGTCGATGACCCGCAGCTCCAGCCCGCTGGTCGTCTCCATCGTGTAGGCCACCGACCGCCGGTCGGGGGCCAGCACCGGCAGCCGGGGGAACGCCGCCTGCTCGCGGGTGAGCGCCCGGGCGTTGGAGCCGTCGGCGTCGATCAGCCAGATGTTCCAGAACGGCGCGTCGAGCTGGGTGTACACGAGCGTCTGCTCGTCGAGCGGCGGGCCCTGGGGCACGACGACCGGATCGACGCCACCGGGCGGGGCCGTGGGTGGCGTGGTCGGGCCGGTGGTGATGGTCGGCTGCTCGCTGCCGTCGGACGCCTGGTCGTCGTCGTCGCCACCACCCCCGCCGAGCACGAGGATGCCCACCACGAGCGCGGCCACGACGGCGATGGCGGCACCCACCACCACCGGGCCCCGCCCCCGACCGCCGTCGGGGCGTGTCTCTTCCGGGCCGGGCGGGACCCCGGGGGGCGCCAGGCGGGGCGGCGGCGGGACGGCCGCGCCGTCGCCTGCGGTTCGAGGGGCGCCCCCGGGAGGAGCCGTCGCCGGGCCGGACGTGGCCGCGACGACCTCACCGCCCAGCGGGGCGGCCACACCGGGAGCCTCCGCCAGCGCCGCCGCGCCGGCCGCGCCGGCGAGCGCAGCTCCGTCGTCGCCGGGCGCGGTGACCGTCGTGCGCCCGGCCCGGCTCACCGTCGGCGGGACGAGCGTGGTCACCGCGCTGTCGACCGCCCGGGCGGTGGTCGAGGACGCGAGGCCCGACAGCAGCGCGGCGCCCAGCGCCACCGCGTGCTTGGGGTGGACGTCGATGGCAGTGGGCCGGTTCAGCGCCGTCACCAGCATCTGGCCCACCAGCGGGATGCGGGACGAGCCGCCCACGAGCAGCACCGAGCGCAGGTCCTCCGGCTCCACATCGGCCGACGCCAGGGCCCGCCGCATCGCGTCGACGGTGTCACCCAGGGCCGGGCGGATCAGCTCCTCGAACTCGCTGCGGGTGATGCGGATCTCGGTGCGCTGGTTGGGCAGAGCCACGGGGATGGCGGTGTCGGTGTCCCACGACAGCGTCTCCTTGGCCTCGACGCACTCGCGCCGCAGCCGGGACACCGCGGTCACGGTGGCGGGATCGTCGGGGTCGAGCGCGGCGAAGGCCTCGGCCATGTGGCCGCTGACCCAGGCGAACACGGCCTCGTCGAAGTAGACGCCGCCGAGCTGCTCGATGCCCCGCGGGTCGCCCACCAGCTCGAAGCCGTCACCCGTGTTGCGCAGGACGGCCGCGTCGAAGGTGCCGCCGCCGAGGTCGTACACGGCCACCACCTCCCCGGGGGCCACCCGGGTCGTGGAGGCGTAGTGGACCGCGGCGGCCTCGGGCTCGGCCGCCACGCTGACCGTGCCGATGTCGGCTTGCGTGACCGCTTGGTCCAGCAGCTCACGCTTGTAGTCGCCCCAGTTGGCCGGGCACGTCACGACGGTGTGGTCGGGCGGGCCTCCCTCCCGATCAGCCACCACCTTGACCACGCCGCGCAGCAAATGGGCCATGAGGGAGTGGGCCGAGAACGGGCTGCCGCCCAGGAGGATGGGCGTCGGGTCGCCGATCCGGCGCTTGAACTCGCGGGCGAAGCGGCCGGGCTCGGTGAGGCTGCGGCGCTCGGCCGGCTCGCCGATCAGCAGCACGCCGTCCTCCCGCAGCAGTACCACGGACGGGATCTCGAGGCTGCGGGTGCCGAGCGTCGCCACCTCGGCGCGCCCGTCGCGGAGGACGGCCGCCGCCGTGTAGGTCGTCCCGAGATCGACCCCGAGTGTGTAGGTCACCGCCCTGCCCTCACCTTCCCGTCCGAAGTGCTTCACGCACCAGGACGGATGTTATGCGTCCGCAGCCAGGCCGCCGTCAGCCTGCGTCCGCGATGGCGGCCTCGTGGCGTTCGACCTCGCACCAGACGGTCTTGCCCTCGGTGCCCCGCGCCACTCCCCAGCGGCAGCTGACCCGTTCCACCAGCTGGAGCCCGCGCCCTCCCCGCTGGTCGCTATCGACGTCCAGAGGAGCCACGTGCGCCTGCGCGTCACGGTCGGTCACCTCCAGGAGGACCCGACCGTCGACATGGATGCGGACGGTCATGTCGCTGTGGGCGTGGACCACTGCGTTGGCCACCAGCTCGGTCACGGCGAGCTGGGCCCACTGGATGTCCGCGTCGCACCACCCTCTCGCCCTCAGCACCAGTTCCAACGCCCGCCGGGAAGCCCGCACGGAGCGTGTGTCACAGGGAAGATGGAGTGTTACCTCTCCGGCCTCGTCCCTCATGTGCCATCGTTCCACTCACCGGGTCCGCCTACTCAGACAAGGGTTCCCTACCCGCCGATTTCCGCCGCACACGACAAATCTGAGCGCGCGCAGTCGCCGTTTGGGTATCTCCGAAGTGACATCCCTGGTCTTTCAGCCCACCTTGTTGTACACTCAACGAACCGGGGGGCGGTGAGGGGTACGACCAGAAGGCTGTCCATGTCCACACTGCCCACCGTCGCCCGCTCGCTGTTTCGTCCTGGCACCGTAGCCGACCCCCGCCGGACACCGCCGTCACCCTCCGTACCGGATCGCGGCGTGCGTGGCCTCATCCGGGCCTTCTACCGGGACCCCGTGGCCTGGACCGGGCTGGCCTTCTTCAGCCTGGTGCTCACCTACCTGGGCGGGGCCGTCATGTTCTGGTTTCATGCCCTGTACCTCGGCGAGGGCGGGCCGTCCATCAGCCCGTGGCTGCATTGGGCGCTCGACTCGTCGGCCGGGTGCCTCGGGCTAACCATCCCCATCGCCGTCATCCTGCCCATCGCCGCGTGGGTCGCGCTCGACCGGCACGGCCGGGTCAACGCGGCGATGTTCTCCCTGGTCGGCGGGGTGCTGCTGGCGCTGACGACGGCGCCGGCCCCGCTGTTCCACAACAACTTCCTCGCCCGCGGCACGTGGCTGGCCAACAAGCTCACCGACCTGGTGGGGAGCGAGAGCTACGCCGCGCCCGCCGACGTCCACCACCACGAGTCGGCGGTGTTCGAGATGGCCCAGCAGGTCGTGGCCGCCATCCCGACCTACGTGCCGCTCATGTTCATCGCGCTGGTCGTGGCCCGTGGGGTGATCCGCCTGGCGCAGAGCTCCAGGTAGCGGCGCTCGGCCAGGCTGGTGGTGCGGCGGGCCGCCTCCCGGTAGCTGGCGCGGGCCGCCTCCGGGTCGCCGGCCAGTTCCAGCAGGTGGGCACGCACCGCGTGGACGCGGTGGTGGTCCGCCATGCGCTCGTCGGCGTCCAGCACCACGAGCTCGCCGAGGCCGGCCTGCGGGCCGCGGACCATGGCCACGGCCACCGCCCGGTTCAGGGTGACCATGGGGCTCGGCCACAGCCGGGCGAGCAGGTCGTAGAGGGCGAGGACCTGGGGCCAGTCCGTCTCCTCGTCGCCGGCGGCCTCGTCGTGCACCGCGGCGATGGCCGCCTGCAGCTGGTAGGGGCCCAACCGGGCGGTCGCCAGGGTGGCGGTGATCAGCGCCACGCCTTCGTCGATGGCGGCGCGGTCCCACCGCGAGCGGTCCTGCTCGGCCAGCGGGACCAGGTTGCCGTCGGGACCGGTGCGGGCGGCGCGGCGGGCGTCGGTCAGCAGCATGAGGGCGAGCAGGCCCGCCACCTCGCCGTCGTCGGGCAGCGCCCGGTGCACCGCGCGGGTGAGGCGGATGGCCTCGGAGGTGAGGTCGGTCCGCTGCAGGTCGGGGCCGGACGTCGCCATGTAGCCCTCGTTGAAGACGAGGTAGAGGACGTGGAGCACGACGGCCAGGCGGTCGGCCCACTCGGTGTCGGGCGGCAGCCGGAAGTGGGCGCCGCTGGCCTTGATGCGCTGCTTGGCGCGGCTGATGCGCTGGGCCATGGTCGCCTCGGGGACCAGGAAGGCGCGGGCGATCTCGGCGGTGGTCAGCCCGCCCACGGCCCGCAGCGTCAGCGCCAGCTGGGACGGCGGCGACAGCTCGGGATGGCAGCACAGGAACAGCAGGGTGAGCGTGTCGTCCCGATCGCCGGAGACCGCGTCGGGGTCGGCCGGGTCGCCGTGGCTCGGCGCGGGGGCCGGTTCCCGGGCCGCGGTCACGTCCTCCCGGCGGCGCCGCGCCGACTCGCTGCGGGCCGCGTCGGCCAGCCGCCGGGTGGCCACGGTGACCAGCCAGGCGCGCGGGTTGTCCGGGATGCCCTGCTCGGGCCACTGGAGCGAGGCGGCGAGCAGGGCCTCCTGCACCGCGTCCTCGCTGGCGTCGAACCGGCCCGAGCGGCGGACCAGGGCGGCGAGCACCTGCGGCGCCAGCGCGCGCAGCAGGTCCTCGACGCCGCGGTCGATGGTCACATCTCGACCCCGGCCTCGTGCAGGATCGGCCACACCTCGACCTGGCCGTACCGAGAAGCCGGGTTGCGCGCCGCGATCTCCAGCGCCCGCTCCGGGCCGTCGCAATCGACGATGGTGAAGCTCGCCAGGTACTCCTTGGCCTCGAGGTACGGGCCGTCGGTCACCGCCGGGACGTCGTCGCGCACCCGGACGGTGCGGGCCTGGACCCGATCGGCGAGCCCGAACGCGCCGACCAGCTCGCCCGAGGCGGCGAGCTCGGAGTTGAGGGCGTCGGTCTGGCGGATGATGTCGGCCATCACGTCGGGATCGAACGAGTCCCAGGTCTCCTGGTTGCCGTAGATGATCAGCATGTACTTCATGGTCGGTGGCTCCTCGCGGGTCAGCCGTAGCGGCCCGCGTCGCGGGGCAGCTCGGTCGTGGGGCCGACGTGGCGGTTCAGCCAGGCGCTCAGGGGCGCCGCGGCCCGCCATGTCTCGGTGATGCGGCGGGCCGCTCCGGCAGTGTGCAGCCAGGCGGCGGGCTCGAAGTCGCGGACCCCGGCCAGTCCCTTGCGCCGCAGCAGCTCGATGCGGGGATGGTCGCGGGGGTAGCCCCGGGGCGCGGTCTTGAGGGCGTCGCCGGCCGGGTCGAGCTTGGCCTTCTGCATGGCGGCCACCGCTTCCTCCAGGTCCGGCCCGGCGCCGTCGTCGTCGACTGCCACCCGGAAGCGGGCGAGCTGGTCGTCCGCCATCATCCAGTAGCCGGCGCCCACGGTCAGCCCACCGGCCCCGATGGCCACGTAGTACCGCTCGCCGCCTTCGCCCTCGCCGGTGGCGTAGGCCCGGGTCTTGTACGGCGACTTGTCCTTGCTGAAGCGGATGTCGCGGTAGGGACGGGTGAGCTTGAGCGGGCCGAACTCGGCGGCGACGAGATCGCTCAGCGCCTCGAACGGCGCCTTCACGCCGGCTTCGTAGTCGGCCTTGTGGTCGGTCCAGTAGGCCTTGGTGTTGTCGGCCTCGATGCCGCGGTAGAAGTCGAGCGCCGCTTCGGGCCACCCTCGGAACTTCTCTGCCATACCCGCGATGCTCTCACGATTGGCTCACAGTTCTCACCAGGGCAGCGTGCCGTACTCCGGGTCGTCGGGGCGGGCGTCACGGTGCCACAGGTGGCCGTAGAGGATGCCGCTGGGGCCGTCCTCGGGCAGGGTGGCCAGGTGTACGACGGCTTCGGCGCCCTGCGCCGCGGTGCGGAAGCCACGATGGCCGTTGAGGTCCGTGGCGCAGTAGCCGGGGTTGGCCGCGTTGACCTTGAGCGGCGTGTCCCGCAGCTCCTTGGCGTACATGGCGGTGATCATGTTGAGGGCGGCCTTGGACGACGGGTAGGGGATGGAGGTGAGCTCGGCCAGCACGCCGTCGGGGTCCGACATCGCCTCGATCGAGCCGACCTCGCTGGAGACATTGACGATGCGGCCTGCGGGGGCCTGGCGCAGCAGGGGCAGCAAGGCGTTGGTGAGGGCCACGATGCCGAACACGTTGGTCTCGTAGACCTCGCGCAGGGCGGCGAGCGGGGTCTGGCTGGGCGCCCCGGCGGCCGGGGCGATGATGCCCGCGTTGTTGACCAGGATGTCGAGCCGGCCGTGCTCGTCGGCCACGACCTTGGCGGCCCGGGCGATGGAGTCGTGGTCGGTGACGTCGAGACGCAGGTGGCGGGCGTCGATCCCGTGTGCTTGGAGGCGTCGCTCGGCGTCGGCGCCCCGCTCGGGGTCACGGGCGCCGGCCAGCACGGTGCCGCCCTGCTCGCCGAGCATCCGGGCGACCTCGAAGCCGATGCCCTTGTTGGCGCCGGTCACCAGGGCGACGGTCCCGGCCAGCGGCGCAGTGGTAGTGGTCTCGGTCATGTCCCCAGGCTGAGCCGGGCGGACGGGTCCCGGGAGAGACCTGCCGAGCCTGGGACCGGCAGTACCACCTTGGCGGCGCGTCGGCGGCCCGGTCCCCCGGCATGCTGGGACCGTGATCAACCGGGAGGAGCTGG
>DASRJN010000644.1:0-3496 GCA_035649455.1 Acidimicrobiales bacterium | reverse complement strand
TCGCCCGGCCGGGTGAACACCAGGACCTGCGGCTTGCTGCCCGAGACCGACAGCGGTCCGAACGACAGCACCGGGCCCGCCCACCCCGGCGGCGGTGCCGGCTGCGGCGGCTCGGCCAGGACCACCAGGCGGCCGGACCGGCCGAGCGAGTCGCCGATGCGCCGCCAGGCCGTGGGCTCGGACGCGGGGCGGGCGACGGCCCGACCCCACGGAGGGTTGGTGACGACCGCGTCGAGGCCAGCCGGTCGGAGCGGCAGGGCGGCGGCATCGCCCCGGGCCACCAGGGCCCGGTCGCCGCACCCGGCCGCCACGAGGTTGGTCCGGGCGGCGGCCACCGCCTCCGCACCGGTGTCCACGCCGGCGGCCCGACCGGTGGGCGCCAGGTGCAGGTACTCGGCGAGGATCGTCCCCGAGCCACAGAACGGGTCGCCCAGCCACTGGCCGGGGACGACGCCGGCCAGCAGCACCAGCGCGGCCGCGACGGGCGGGTGCAGCGAGCCCGGCACCGTCGCCCACCCGGCGGCGCGGCGGTGCAGGGGCCGGTTCGCCAGCCGGAGGCCCAGGATCGCCTCGTCGTCCCGCACGTGCACCCGCCACGACAGCACCGTGTCGCCCGCCGGGACCGACGCTCCTTGGCGCGCGACGTACTCGCCGCCGGTGGCGCGGGCCAGGGTGTCGCCGGCGGCGTCCTCGATCTCGTAGCGGTTGTAGTTGCGCCGCCCGAGGAAGCTGGCGGTCACGTCGAAGCGGGCGCCGTCCGGGACCGGACGCACGGCGGCCACCGCCGCCACCGCGCGGGTCACATCCGGCCCCGGGAGCCGGGCCAGCGCCCCGAGGGCCGACCGCTCCCGTCCCATGCCCCCCACCCGGCCGGCCCAGGCGAACACGTCGTCCACCGTGCGCAAGGCGGCCAGGGGACCGGGCGCCTTGGCGGTGAAGTGGACCTCGCGATGTCCCAGGTCATGCACGGTCCCACCCCCGCGCCCGGTGATCTCGGCCGCGGCGATCCACTCGATCCCGCGGGTGGCGCGAGCGAAGCACCGGACCATCCCGGCAGCCAAGCACACTGCCGCGTGCCGCTGGGAATGCTCGGGCGTGAGGAGGCTCACATCCACGATGGCGCTAGAACGCACGGCAGTCCCACGCGAGTTCTCCAGCCCTCGGCGGTTCAACCGCCGCTTCCGGGTGCTGCTCGCCACGGTCCTGGCCGCCGCGCTGTCGGGGCCGATCGGCTGCGTCGCCGCGGTGGCCAACCGGCCCCAGGAGGAGACGCCCCCGCTCGAGCCCCGCCACGCCGACTTCGCCGCGGTCGTGGCCAACAGCTACCTCGACGGAGCGGCGCTGCCCGTGCCGGTGGCCGACGGGCTCACCGCCGCCGCGGGCCGCGACGCCGCCGAGGACGGCACCACCCCGGTCGGCACGGAGATCGTGCCCCAGCCCATCGCCCACACCTGGGTGATCTCGATGGGCGCCGAGGTGACGACCATCCCGGTGGGTGAGTCGTCCCAGCGGATCGTCGAGACCCACCGCTACCTGGTGGGCTCGGCGGGCGGGCCGTTCGTGCTGGCCGTCCCCGTGATCCAGACCCCCGGCGGCGCCCCTGCCCTCGGCGCGGTCCCGGCCATCGAGCCGTTTGTGCCGGACGAGTCGGCCGCCGACCTCGCGTCCCTCGACTGGAGCGCGGCGTACGAGACCGACCGGGCGTCGGACACGCTGCGCCAGCGCATCGCCGAGTGGGCCACCGCCTTCGCCGCCGACGACCGCCGCCAGCTGCTGGAGATCACCGGCGACTCCCGCAACGGCATCCAGTACGTGGGCCTGGGGTCGTGGCAGGTGGTGGGCGAGCCCCAGGTCGGCGGCCTGTTCACCCGCAGCGACGGGGCCGCCGGCACCCACGTGGAGATCGGGCTGGTGGCGGTGGACGACCCCGCGGTGACCACCCGGGTGTCCTTCGACCTGCTGGTCCGCCACGCCGACGACCCGCTGCCCCAGATCGTGGCCTGGGGACCGGCCGGCGGGGCCCTGGGCCTGGAGGACTACGAGAACGCCTCGCGGGTCCCCGAGGACGAGGACGGCGTGGCCGAGACGACCACCACGACCGTGGCGGTGCCAGCGGCGTGAGGTACTTCCGCCGCCTGGTGCGCCGCATCACCGACGACGCGGGCGGGACCGGCACCTTCGACCGCTCCACCATGGCGTTCCGGGCCACGCCGTGGGTCGAGCGCGAGAGCGGCAGCGGCCACGCCCTCTACACCGGGCGGGACGGCAGCGTCTGGCTCTACGCCGTGGTCCGCAACAGCCCCCTCTACTACGAGGACGACGCCGCCATCCTCGACGCCGGCCGGCGGGTCGAGAACGTCCTCCACGAGGTGGGCAAGACCAGCTTGTCCCGCGCCTTCGGGATGCGCTCGACCGCCTCCTACCGGGACATCCACGTGCTGTCGGTGCGCTGGGAGGGAATCCCGGAAGTCCCTCCCGGCACACCCACCCCGGCTCTGGAGTCCTACCTGAGCGACGTGCTGGAGGGCCTGAACGTCCCCCAGCAGGCCACGTTCCTCGGCATCAAGCTGCGGGACCTCGACGCCATGGCCGCGGCCCGGTCCCGGTCCATGCTGGACATGACCGTCGAGCTGGTGGCGTCGCTGCTGGGCGACAAGCCGACCGACTTCGACGCCTTCGAGCCGGATCGGCGCCACCTGCAGGCCATCCTCCGCCGCCACGACTGCCGGGCCCCGACCACCGCCGAGCGCCGGCGGCTCGAGGCCTGGTTCAACGACGGCCGCCACGCCGAGCCCGAGATCATCCGCCTGCCCGACAAGCTGGTGGTCAACTCCCGCGACGAGCTGGAGTTCGTGGCGCTCGAGCGCTTCACCGCCCCGCTGTTCGCCGCGCCGCACGCCATGTGGCTCGCCGACGCCTTCAACCTCGACCACGGGCCCCAGGTCGTGTCGCTGCGGGCGCAGCTCCAGACGGGCGAGGACACCAACCGCGACCTGCGCCGGTCCGTCCGCCTCCAGTCCAAGGACCGGGAGGAGGACCGGGCCAACAACCCCCACGACGAGGACAGCGAGGAGAGCGAGCGGCTCGACTTCACCAAGGCGATCCGCCAGGAGTACGCCCAGGGCCGGGACGTGCCCTCGCTGTACGGCTGCTCGATCATCTTCGGGCGGCGCACCCCGCCCCGACACGCGAGCGAGACCTTCGTCGAGTACCTGTCGTCGGCGTACGGCGTGGAGACCAAGCCGTTGGAGCACCGCCAGATGCTGGCCCTGGACGAGGTGCAGCCCACGTCCCGGGTGCGGTGTTCGCCCTGGCCGCAGCGCCTCAACCTGGGGATGCTCGCCTACTCCGGCATCGCCTCGTTCACCGACCTGGGCGACCCCGAGGGAGCGTTCGTGGGCCAGGGCCTGCCCGACCGCACGCCGGTCTACTTCGACCCCATGGCGGCGTCGCGCCAGGACCGGCCCCCGGTGACCTACATCTGCGGGCGGCCGGG
>DASRJN010000643.1:0-2517 GCA_035649455.1 Acidimicrobiales bacterium | reverse complement strand
GAGTCCACGTGGGACACGTTGTTCACGCTGCGCAAGTTTGCGTAACGCACGTCCGCGCCGCTCAGGTCCGCCCCACGCAGGTCCGCCAGCTCCAGTTTCGTCCCGCTGAGGTTGGCCCCGCGCAGGTCCGCCCGTTCCAATATCGCTTCGCGCATGTCCGCCCATCGAAGGTACGCCCCACGCAGGTCGGCCCCACGCAAATTCGCCCCGCGCAGGTTCGCCCCATTCAGATCCGTATGCCACAGATCGGCGTATCGCAGGTCCGCCCCGCGCAGATTCGCCTGCTGCAGGATGCCCTTTGACAGATTCGCCCCTTGGAGATTCGCGCCGCGAAGGTACGCGCGGACCAGGTCCCGCCCGGCAAGGTCCGGTCGGGGGCGCAACGGGTCGGCTCGATTGCGCAGCCAGATGCCATGAGCCAGCAAGGCGTAGGGGACGATCAGCGCCAAGATCCACCAGTTGCTGCCCCTGACGGCTGCCAAGACGACGATCAGGAACAACGGCAGCGCCAGCTGGATCCGCAAGCGCGACTCGGCCACCAACTCACGGGCCTTCTCTACGAGCACCCGATCATCCAGTGGGGGACGGATCGTGTCGATCACCGCACCGATCAGTGAGCCGATCAGGTACGCCACGACGCTTGCGATGACGAGTCGAGAGGCCGACGACAGACCCGTCCACAGGCGTGCGACGACGTCGGCCAGCGAGCCCTCGTCATCGGTGGCCTCGTTCACCGATCTCGGAACAGAACCTGCAACGCAGAGCCACAGCGCGAAGAGCCAGGCGTATCCGGCGATCAGAGGAGTACGCACCTCCCGGATTGCCGGGATCAACTTGTCGAGGAGATTCACCGGAGTCCTACAACCACGGCATCAAGCCGATCCACTGCGGCCAATGGCCGACTTCGCATGCGGCGAGGCTATGCCGGGCCCTGCCTGACACTCGCGGACCCACAGACCCGGGTGGGCTCAGGGCGCGTGGACCTCGATGCCCGAGTCGGCGGGGAGGTCGGCCAGTGCGGTGATCCGGTGCAGGTGGTGGACACCCGGAGCGAGGCCGACCGCCCGCACGGTCGCCAGCGCGGTGACGGCCGCGGTGGCGTGCGCCTGGCCCCGGCCGCGGGCCCAGGCGTCGCGGCCGGTGTCGCCGCGGGCAAGGGCCAGCCAGCGGTCGGATCCCGGCGTGGGCAGACCGCGGGGCGCGTGTCGACCGCCCGGCGTGCGGGCCAACACGGCGAGCAGCGCGGTGGCCGAACGGGAGTCCAGGCCGAAGTAGGTCCGGACGGGGATCCCGAGGTCCCGGGTGAGGGTGTGCTGGTCCGAGTAGTCGGCGCGGTACAGGCGCCGCCGGCCGAGCCCGGGCAGGTCGAAGCGGGCTGGCTGTGTGTAGTTGCGGACCGGGGCGCCGGTGGCGGGGTCGGCGAAGCTCCGGCCCAGCAGGGCGAACGCCCAGTCCACGCCGGCGCGCCCGTGGCGCTCCCCGCCCCCGACCACCAGTGCCAGGTCGACCCGGCCGGCCCCCGCCCCGTGGGCGGCGAGCGCCAGCAGGTTGGTGAGGCCGGGCGCCAGGCCGACGCTGAGCAGCACCGGGGCCGGCGGCTCGAGGCGCTCGAGGGCCGCCATGTAGCCACCCGAGGCGGTGATGTCGACGAATGCGACCCCGGCGCCGGTGGCGGTGCGGACCAGGTGCGGGTCCTCGATCCCGGCGGCGTTGACGACGACGTCGACGCCGCCCAGAACGGCTGCGAGCGCGTCCGGGCCGTCCCGGAGGTCGACCACCCGGTCGGCGCGGGCCCGGTCCCTCCCGGCGGTCGTGACCCGGTGGTCCTGCGCCGCCAGCAGGCGGGCGACGCCGGCCCCCGAGGCGCCATAGCCGCCGAGGATCAGGGCGTGCATCGCGTGAAGCCACCGAGGTCACCATCCCGCACGGTCACCGGCACGCCCGCGCCGCCGAGGTTGTCGAGCGCGGCCTGCACGGCGGGTCCGGGCCGCCCGTAGACGGTGATGGCCATGGGCTCGGTCAACTCGGCCGCCGCCGTGATCGCGGGCTCGACGATGCGCATGTGGTGCTCGGCGGACGCCGCGTCGGCGTGCATTTGCACCAGGGACAGCTCGGTCTCGTCCTCGTTCAAGAAGGCGGAGTGGGCCAGGAGCCGGGCGTCGTGGTCGTCGAGGTAGGCGGTGTAGTCCCGGGTCAGCGCCTTGAGCGCAGCGAGGCTGCGGGGGCGGACCTTGTGGGTGGTGATGAAGACGAAGGGGGTTGCCATGCGCCCACCGTCGCGCCGCCGCACCCGGGAGTCAACATTATGTCGAGTTTTTCTCGACGCTATGTCTGGTCGTGATCGACGGCGCGTCGATAAGGTGGAGCCGTGACCCCGCCCCGCTCGCGCCGCGCCCGCCGCCGGGATGCCGCCGGCCCGCGCAAGGGCGACCTCCGCGAGGCCCAGATCCTCGACGCCGCCGATGGCTTGCTGGCCACGAAGCCGTTCTCCGATCTGACGATGGACGACATCGCCCG
>DASRJN010000642.1:0-3479 GCA_035649455.1 Acidimicrobiales bacterium | reverse complement strand
GCGTGCGAGAACTACGCACCCGGCTATGGCTTGAACTCCATCGACCTGGTCCGGTTCCTCGACCAGGTGGCGGCCGCGCCCGGGGTCGACGCCACGCTGGGCCGGCGCGCGGCATCGGCGCGCACCGCGGTCGCGGGCATGATCATCGACAACTACGCCTCCACGCAGCGCCAGGGTCGCTTCGGCTCCGCGGGCGTGGCCATCTACTTCCCGGAGTCGAAGCGTGCCTACGACGCCGACCCTGACGGCGACGGCTACGCCTTGGGCAACACGCACTACCCTGTGGAGTTCGTCGATCGCCAGCGATGGGCCCGATTCCTGCACGCTTATTTCGACGAGGTGACGCGATAGGCGGACTCGTCATCCTCCGGCCACCGCCCGTTTCCGTTTGCTCGCGGTTCGCGCGGTGCGTCCAGCGATCGCGTGTGTCCAGCTTTCGGCCGTGTACAAAATGGCGTAGTGTACGAGGAAAGGCTGGTATTCGGAGGGCGGGAGTGATCAGTCCCTACGTACGTCGTCTGCGCCTCGCCGCCGAGTTGCGAGCGCTGCGAACTCAAGCCGGGTTGACCCACGAGCAGCTCGCCAAGCGAATCGGGCAGAGCCGCGCCCAGATCTCGCGCCTGGAGAACGGCCACGTGGTCGACCTCGACGACGTCATGCGCATCCTCGACGTGCTCGAGATCACCGACGAGCGCTGGACCCGCATCATGACCATCGCCCGGGAGGCCGGCGAGCGGGGCTGGTGGGAGTCCAACAAGGCCATGGGCGAGCGCCAGACCCTCTACGCCAACCTCGAGGCCGGGGCGCAGACGATCCGCGAGTTCCAGATGACCTTCATCCCCGGACTCCTGCAGACGCCGGCGTTCACCCGGTTCCGGGGCGAGGCCGACTACCTGGCCGGGCCCATCAACTTCGCCTTCGACAAGGCGGCCGACGGGCGCGACGGACGGCAGCGCATGCTGCGGCGCCCGGGCGGGCCCCAGTACGAGGTGATCCTCGACGAGCTGGCCGTCCGCCGGTCCACCGCGCCGCGCGAGGTCATGCAGGCGCAGCTCTACCACATCGCCGCCACGGTCAACGGCAGCCCCAAGATCAGCGTGCGGGTCCTCTCGGTCGACGCGCAGATCGAGGGCTACACGATGCCCCGCTCGGCGTTCTCCATCTACACCTTCTCGGATCCGGACGACCCCACGGTCGTGGCGGTCGACACCGTCACCGACGACCTGGTCCTCACCGATGCGGACCACGTGAAGCGCTACGAGGAGCTCTTCAACCGGCTGCGCGAAGCCGCGGAGCCGGCCCAGGAGAGCCTCGAGATGCTCATCACCTACGCCCAGGGCGTCCGCGTCTAGCCGCATGCAGCCGAGTCGCGCCCGTTCTGGGCGGTAGGAGCGTCCCGCTGGGCGCTCGCTCTGGCGCGCTCCGTAGGAACTTCCTCGTGGCGGCGGCGGGACGCGTCCACGACATCACTTTGTGCGCGCGCACGGCAGAAATATTCCTGCGGAGCGTGGCTTTCGCGTACTGCATTTCTGTACTGTCACCCTTGGCAGGGCTGTTCAGCTCCACGTGCCGATCCGGCCGTTGGGAAATCCAGAAAGGGTGAACATCATGCTCCGTGACGACGCATTCACGGGCTGGCGCAAGTCGAGCCTGTCGAGCGGCGGCGACAACTGTGTCGAGGTTGGCTTCGCCGCGGACGGTCGAGTGGCCGTGCGCGACACCGAGATGGATGGCCACGGGCCGATGCTCGTGTTCCTCCCGGGTGAGTGGGAAGCCTTCCTCGGCGGAGTCCGCCAAGGCGAGTTCGAGGGCGCCTGACCATTAACGCAGCGTCAGGAAGTCCTTGCGGTTCGTACCCGTACTGATTGATACTGAGCACGATCAACCAACGTGGACAGTACGCCGAGACGTGCAGACCG
This sequence comes from Acidimicrobiales bacterium, assembly GCA_035649455.1. Classification (GTDB taxonomy): domain Bacteria; phylum Actinomycetota; class Acidimicrobiia; order Acidimicrobiales; family VFJN01; genus ZC4RG19. The sequence goes on along the minus strand of DASRJN010000642.1, from coordinate 1,560 downwards.
CAGTCCTGATCTGTTTCACAAGAGCCGCCAAAGGAATGGGGACATGTCCGTCATTCGCGGCGCCGGAGTTGAGCCAGCTACGGCGCCGACACGCGCAACGTCTGGGGGCCGACCGAGCGGGGGTCGGATTGTGCGGGCGACGTTCTATGCGGTCGGCATCGCGGCCGGACTTGCTTACGTCGCCGGGCGTCTTCGCATTCGCGGAGCGCCCGGCGATTCCGGTTCCGAGCGACTTTCCCTCATCGAAGACCGCCTGGCCCAGCTCGAGCTGACCCGCCAGGACCCCTCGGTCCCGGTCGAGCGCACGGCCGAGGCGCGAGTCGCCCAGGAGGCCTACGAGCGCCGGCTCTCGGCCCTCGAGCGCCGGCTGACCACGGTCGAGCGCGTCCGCGAGGCGCGCCGGTCGCTGACGCTCGCCAAGCCCAACGGCAACGGGAACGCCAACGGCAACGGCAACGCACGCAAGGATCGCCGCCATGGGTGATCTCCTGCGCGGCGTCCGCGAGCGGGTCCGTCACCCGCGGTCCCGTCCCGACGAGTCGGACATCTGCCGCGCCTCGGGTTGGCGGCTGCGGCTGGGCTGCACCGACGTCGACGGTGGCACGGTCTGCCCGCTGTGCAGCCAAACCGTGCCCACCCGCCCCGACCTGGCGGTCCGCCATCCCGTCCAGGTCATCCAGGACCACTGCGCCTGATAGGGGGCGCAGGTCCGCCTAGTAGCCGGGCGCAGCTCGTCGAGCTGCTAGTCGACGAGCATCATGGCCGAGAGCGAAGGCCCGTAGACCTTCTGCGCCCCGAGCCGGTCCAGCTCGGTGATGGCCAGCTCCCGTGAGCCCACCGCGCCGCAGAAGTAGTGCATGACCGACCGGGGGTCGTAGTCGGTGAGGTTGAGCGTGTCGTACGCAGGCTCGTCCGGGCAGGCGGCCGGGGCCTCGCTGCGAATGTGCTCGTGCCGGAACCCGAGGGTGTGGCCCAGCTCGTGGCGCAGCACGCCCACCCGGTCGAACGTCAGATCGTCGCCGAAGAACGACGGGTCGATCAGCACCCGGCGCCGGGCCGGCGGGTAGGTGGGGAAGAACGCCGCCGCGATGAACTGGCCGCCGGCGTCGATGTAGCGCACGGTGAACACCAGCGCTGCGTCGATGTCGTCGGGCGAAGCCGACACGTTGGCGTGGGCGTCGAACTCGCTGCGATGCTCGAACATGATGCCGCAGGTGTCCTGCCAGGCTCCGGTGGCCGTCTTCACCGACTCCACGACCAGGTTGTAGTTGTCCTCGGTGGGGAAGCTCTCGCGCAGCACGGTGTACGTGAGCACCTTCCCGGGCCGCCAGCGCACGATCTTGCCGCCCGGCGCAACCACGACCAGGGCGTCCTCGCGGCCGCTCTGGGCGTCGGGGGTGAGCCCGACCTCCTTGGCCCTGGCGCGGACGTCCTGCTGGAGGGCGTGCAGCTCGAGCTCGTCGTCGTCGTAGAGCAGGTCGCCTTCGAGCACGTAGTAGGTCTCGCCGCCATCGGTCCCCAAGGTCACCTTGCGGGCGGAGCCGCGCAACTGCTCCAGCT
>DASRJN010000641.1:0-6907 GCA_035649455.1 Acidimicrobiales bacterium | reverse complement strand
CTCGGCCGGATCATGGAGTACCTGCTGGCCTGACCCGTGCTGCGTACCGCCCGGTGCTCGGCAGCCGGGCGGTACGCTGTCGCGTCCCATGTCGCCGACCCTGCCCGCCACCGCCACGTACCGCCGGCGCGCCGGCCTCGAGGTGCTGGCGTGGCCCGCGTTCGACGGCTTGGCCGTGGACGCCCTGGTCACCACCCGTGACGGCGGGGTGTCGTCGGGCCCCTACGCCAGCCTGAACCTGGGGCTGCACGTGGGCGACGACCGGGATCGGGTGATCGAGAACCGGCGGCGGGCGGCGGCTGCGCTGGGCCTGGACCTTGGCCGGTGCGTGTTCGCCCACCAGACCCACGGGCGCGAGGTGGTGGTCGTGGGAACCGCCGACCGGGGTCGGGGCACGACCGGTCCGGAGGGCGCGCCGGCGTGCGACGCGCTGGTCACCGCCACGCCCGGCGTGGGGCTGGCCATCATGGTGGCGGACTGCGTGCCGCTCGTGCTGTTCGAGCCGCGAGCCGGGGTGCTGGCGGTGGTGCACGCCGGCTGGAAGGGCACGGTGGCCCGGGTGGCGGAGGCTGCGGTCGAGGCCATGACCGTGCTCGGCGCCGTCCCCGCGGCCGTGGTGGCCGCGATCGGGCCCGCCGTCGAGGCCGCCCGCTACCAGGTGGGCGCCGAGGTCGCCGAGGCCGTCCGCGGTGCCTTCGGCGCGGGCGTGGATGAGGTGCTGGCGCCGGACGGGCCGGACCACTGGCGCTTCGACCTGTGGGCCGCCAACCGGCGCGTGCTGGTGGAGGCGGGCGTGCCCGCGACCCAGATCGAGGTCGCCCCGGTGGGGACCGGGCCGGGGACGCCGTTCTTCAGCGACCGGGCCGAACGACCCTGCGGCCGCTTCGCCGCCCTGGCCCGGCTGGCATGACCGAGTTCCGCTACGACGGCTACGACGTCGACCCGGCGGCCGGCACGCTGGCCTGCCACTACTCGCTGGGCGAGCGCCAGTTCACCGAGCGCTTCGCCTTCCCGGGCGGGACCGGCTGGGACGAGCGCGCCGCCGCCGAGGCCGCCCGCTGGGTGTTCCTGCTGGCCGGCGTGTCGTACTACAAGACCGCGGCGCCGCCGGTGGTGGAGCTGCCGAACACGCCGCTCCGGTCGGGCGAGGTCGAGTTCCTGCGCTCGTTCTATGTCGACGGGCTGGGCGAGTTCGCCTACCGCAACGGCTTGGACCTGTCCGGCCTGCGCATCGAGGCGCCCACCCTCGACGCCGCGCCGGCGCCGGCGCCGCTCCGGACGGGTGGAGCCCGCCCGCTCGTCCCCTTCGGTGGCGGCATCGACTCGATCGTGACCGTCGAGCTGGTCCGCCCGGTGGCCGAACCCGCGCTGTTCGTCGTGGGCCGCCCCGGCGATCGCTTCGCCGCCATCGAGAGGCCCTTGGCCGTGACCGGGCTTCCGGTCGTGCGAGCTGAGCGCCGGCTCGACGACCAGGTGCTGCGCTCGCGGGAGCTGGGCTTCCTCAACGGCCACGTGCCCGTCACCGGCATCATCTCGGCCCTGGCCGTGCTGGCCGCCGTGCTGCACGACCGGGACGCGGTGGTCATGTCCAACGAGTGGTCGTCCTCGGTGGGGAACCTGCTGATCGGCGACCGGATGGTCAACCACCAGTGGTCCAAGAGCGAGGCGTTCGAGGCCGGGTTCCGGGCCGTGCTCGCCGCCTCGCTGGGCGGCGCGGTCGACTACTTCTCCCGGCTGCGGCCCTATTCCGAGCTGCTCATCGCCGAGCGCTTCGCCCGGCTCGACCGCTACCACGGCAGCTTCCAGAGCTGCAACCGGGGCTTCCACATCGACCCGGCCCAGCGGCTCGACCACTGGTGCGGGCAGTGCGACAAATGCTGCTTCATCGACCTGATCCTGTCCCCGTTCCTCGACGCGGCCACCCTGCGCGACGTGTTCCGCGGGCGGGAGCCGCTCGACGACCTCGGCCTGCTGCCACGGTTCGAGGACCTGGTCGGCACCTCGGGCGACACCAAGCCGTGGGAATGCGTGGGCGACGTGGACGAGTGCCGCGCCGCGGTGACGCTGGCCCTGGCCCGTTCCGACCGGGCCGACACCCCGGTGCTAAGGGCGCTGGCCGCCCGGCTGGGCCCCGACCTGCCTCCCCCTGCCGCGGTCGAGAGCCTGCTGCGCCCGCGGGGCGCCCACTTCGTGCCCCATGCCTACGCCACCGACGATCTCCTGGTCTGAGCTGACCGGCCGGGCGGTCGGGGTGTGGGGCCTCGGGGTCGAGGGCCGCGCCAACCTGGCCAAGCTCGGGATGCTCGGCGTGACCCCGGTCCTGGTGGACGACAACCCGCCTGAAGGCGGGCTCGACGGCCGGGCGGTCCTCGCCACCGCGGCCGGCGGGCTCGACGCGCTGGCCGGCTGCGAGGTCGTGGTCAAGTCGCCGGGCATCAGCCGTTACGGCTCCGAGGCCGAGGCCCTGACCGCGGCCGGCGTCGCTCTCGTGGGAGGGCTGGGGTTGTGGCTGGCGGAGGCGGACCGGGACCGCGTCGTGTGCATCACCGGGACCAAGGGCAAGTCCACGACCACTGCGGTGGCCGGCCATCTGCTGGCAGGCCTGGGCTACCGGGTGGTGACGGGCGGCAACCTGGGCGTTCCGCCCTGGGCGCCCGAGGTCCCGGTCGAGGCCGACTTCTGGGTGGTGGAGGTGTCGAGCTACCAGGCCACCGACATCACCACCGCGCCGCCGGTGGTGGCGGTGACCTCCCTGCACCCGGACCACCTGCCCTGGCACCGGGGCGACACCGAGACCTACTACGCCGACAAGCTGTCGCTGTGCCGCCGGCCGGGGGCCGACCTGACCGTCGCCAACGGCGACAGCCCGCTGCTGCGGGACCGGCGGGCCGCGCTCGGGCCCCGGGTCGAGTGGGTCACCGCGGCCGAGGGGGACCCCTCCGGCTGGTCCGCCCCGCTCGGGGTGCTGGGGCGGCACAACCTGCGCAACGCCCGCATCGCCCGGGCGTGCCTGGTCGCGCTGGGCGTACCGGAGGCGGCCGATGACGACGCGCTGGCCAAGGCGGCCACCGGCTTCGCCCACCTGGAGAGCCGGCTCCGGCCGGTGGGCGAGGTCGACGGCGTGCTGTTCGTGGACGACAGCCTGTCCACCAACGTGCTGCCCACCCTCGCCGCGGTGGACGCCTTCCCGGGGCGCCGGGTGGCGGTCCTGGTGGGCGGGCAGGACCGCGGCATCGACTACGCCCCGCTGGCCGAGGGCCTCGCGGCCCGCCTGGACCCCACGCTGGCCGTGGTCGTGGGATCCGAGATCGCGCCTCGCTTGCGCACGGCGCTCGAGGCCGTCGAGGGTGGGGTGGAGGTGGCCGAGCGGGAGGACCTGGACGCCGCCACCCGCGCCGCTTTCGAGTGGGCCCGGCCGGGCGGTGTTGTGCTGCTGTCGCCGGCGGCACCGAGCTTCGACCGCTATCGCGACTACCGCGCCCGGTCCGCCGCCTTTAACGCCGCACTAACGCGGCTATTGCGTGGGTAATCACCGCCCGCTACATCTGTAGCGACGGCACGACGGAGAGCGCGGCGGGCGCTCCCCTGGAGGTCGGGAGGCGGAAAATTGGGGGATTCGGACGATCCTGTTTCGCCGCGCGACCGGTGGTATTGCGGGCCACCGGCCGACCGGCGGGCGTATGTGGTGGACGACATCCGGGCGATGCGTGGCGGCGAGGGCCACGTGCTGCGGGCCGAGCGCCGGAGCTTCCCGGGCGACCCGGTGCGCTACGCCGGCCCGGTGTCGCTCAAGGTCTGCGCCGAGGACGTGGCCGCCCAGCGGGTCCAGAAGCTGCGGGAACGCTGGGCCCGGCTGGCCGGCATCGACCACCCCAACCTGGCGCGGGTGCTGGAGGTGTTCCAGGGGCCGGGGTTGTTCCGGACCGAGCCGCCGCCCTGTGCGGACGACGACGTGCTCTACGCCACGGCCTCGTGGGTCGAGGGGCGGGGCCTGCGGGGGGTGGCTCCGCTCGATCCTGCGGGCGCGTTCGCCGTGGCGGCCGACCTGGCCGCCGGGATCGCGACGCTTCACAGCCACGGCGTGCTGCACCGCGACATCCACCCGGGCAACGTGGTGATCGAGCCCGACGGCCGCGCGGTGCTGATCGACTTCGGCTCGTCTCGGCCCGACGACGGCCACGAGACCCACACGGTGGCAGGCGCGGTCGGCTTCATCGCCCCCGAGATGCCCAACGGCATGAGCGCCGCGGCCACGGACCGCTGGGGCCTGGGCATGGTCACGGTGTTCGCGCTGCTGGGCCACTCCCAGGGCACCATGACCGACGACACGCTGCGGGCGGAGCTGGCCGGAGCGCTGGCGGGCATCGCCGGCCGCCGGGAGGCCCTGCGGCTGCTCACGGCCATGATCGCCCTGAGCCCGGTTCGCCGGCCGGTGGACGGGCCGCGCTGGGCCCGGGACCTGCAGGCCTGCCTCACCCGGGGGCGACGCCGGCCCCGCCCGCGGCTGGTGGCCGCGGCAGTGGCGGCGGCGGGCCTGGTGGCGTTGGGCGGCGCGGGGCTCGCGGCCTTCAGCGCCGACCCAGCCGACGACGGCCGCAATGCGGCCGCGCCCCGACCCACCGCCGCGACCACCACGGCGGTACCGTGCGAACCGGTCCAGGCCGGTGAGCGAGGCACCTCCGCCGAGCTGGCCGCGGCGGTGGACCGCGTGGCCCCCGGCGCCTGCGCCGGTGCTGAGGCCGAGGTGTTCGGGGAGGCTCAGGTGCAGCCGCTCAACGACGCCCAGGGGCGGCCGGACGGCGTCGTGCTCCTGACCCCGTCGGGCCAGGCCGTGCTGCTGACCGCCACCATGTGGGCCTCGTACCGGGAGATCGCGGGGCGGGCCAACCCCGAGAACGCGGCGGCCTACGGCGGCTACCCGGTTGCGGTCACGCGCGCCGGGAGCCAGGGCGATCCCGTGGCCGTGACCATCGAGCTCGACCAGGGCGGGCTGATCGTGGGCCGGCGCGAGGACACGCAGATGTTCTGGCTGCCCCGCCAGGTCCTCGAGCTGTGGACGGCGCACGGCGGTGCCTCCGGCGACCTCGGCATGCCCACGTCGAACCCCCACTTCGTGGGTGGCCGGCTGCAGCTCGACTTCGAGCGCGGCTACATGACGGCCGACTCCGCCGACTTCGGCTCCCTGCTGCTGGGAGCGCCGGCCGACGACGCCGTCGTGGTGGCGGACCCGGCCGAGCCGCTGCGAGGGGCATCCGTCGCCCGCCACATCGTCCGCCAGGCGACCGGGGTGGCCTGGTACGTGGACGGCGAGGGCCGGCGGCACTGGATCCCGAGTGGCGAGACGTGGGCCTGCCTGGGGGGCGATGAGGCGGTCGTAGCCGACAACCTGCCCGGTTGGGCAGTGGCCACCCTGCCCCTGGCCGAGGCGGCGCGGTGCCCGTGAACGGCCGGGATTTGTCATCACCTGCCAGCCCCCAGCCGGAGGGGGACAGCGCCCTGCCCCCTAGCTTCGGGGACGTGGGCGATGCGGCCGCAGGCACGATATCGAGTGAGCGCGAGGTCGTAGTCATCTCCCCGGGCCCCGGGGTCACGTTCGGCCGTGAGCCGCACGCCCACCTCCGCATCGGCCACGCACCGCTGTACGACGACGTGGTGCCCAAGCGAGCAGGCCGGGTGTTCGCCCACGACGGCCGGATGGTGGTGGCCAACCTGCACGAGAGCCTGGCGCTCGACATCCGGATCGACGGCCGGGCACTCGTCCCGGTCCCGCCCGGCCACTGGCATGCGCCGCCCGAGCGGACCTTCGACGTGCTGGTCACCGGGACGCTCACCTACGAGCTGGCGGTGGTGGTGAACTCGGCCCACAACCCGACGCGGGTGGTGGCGGCCGACGACCCCCACTGCCCGGAGCCCCCGACCGGCGCCCGGCCCCGGCTCACCGAACGCCAGCGCGAGGTGCTGGACGCCTATGTGGCCCCGCTGGCCAAGGGCCAGCCGCCCGCGTCACACCAGCAGGTGGCGCAGACCCTGGGCGTCAGCCGGTCATTGGTGCGGCTGGAGTGCAACCGCATATGGAGCGAGCTGCTGGTGGCGGGCGTCCCCATGCGCAGCCTGGGCGACCCCCGCGACCAGATCGCCGATGCCTGGGCGCGGCACCGCTTCTAGTGCCGTCTAGGACTCCAGGGCGGGCGGCGCACCCATCTGGGCGGCGCGGCGCATCATCTCGTCCTCCGGCACGTCCTCGACGTGGGACGACACGTCCCAGCGGTGGCCCCACGGGTCCTCGAAAGCACCCGACCGATCGCCGTAGAACTGGTTCTCCAGGGGCCGCAGCTCCTTGGCCCCGGCCGCCAGCGCCTTGGCGAACACCGAGTCCACATCCTCGACGTACACCATCACGGCCACCGGCGTGCCCCCGACGGACCGGGCGCTGCGGTTGCCCGCATCCGGCATCTCGTCGGCCAGCATGATCATCCCCCGGCCGATCTCCACCTCGGCGTGGGCGATCTTGCCCGGCGGCCCGTCCATCCGCATCCGCTCCCTGCCCCCGAACACGTCCACGTAGAACGGGATGGCCGCGGCGGCATCGTCGACGTTCAGGTACGGGATCACCTGGGGGTAATCGTCGGGGATCGGCTTCACGTCGGCCATGGCTCCTCCTTGAGCTGGCGTCACTTCTAACTCTCTTCTACCCCATCTCGCCGCGGCCTACGGTCCGAAGATGGAGCGCATCGATCCGGAGTATCAGGCGAGCGAGCTGGCGATGTTGGGGCAGTACCTCGACTACCACCGGGCCACGTTGATGATGAAGGCCGGGGGGCTGGACGGCGAGGGGTGGCGGGCGCGGGTGGGAGCGTCGGAGCTGACGCTGGCCGGGCTCGTGAAGCACCTGGCGCTGGTGGAGGAC
>DASRJN010000640.1:0-7402 GCA_035649455.1 Acidimicrobiales bacterium | reverse complement strand
GAACAGCTGCTGCGCGAACCTGGTGGGGTCCTGACGCGACCGGGTCAGCACAGGCGCCTCCCGCACATCGGGCGTTTGTCGACTGTACCCACGGGAGGGTGGGGTGGTGCCTGCGGAACGTGCGGATGTCGCGGTGATCGGTGCCGGACCGGCCGGCAGCGCGGCCGCCCTGGTCCTCGCCCGAGCCGGTGCACGCGTCGCGCTCGTGGACAAGACGGTGTTCCCGCGGGACAAGGCGTGCGGCGACCTCGTCGGCCCCCGGGGAGTGCAGGTGCTCGAGGACCTGGGCGTGCAAGCGGCGGGAGCGGAGCCGGTGGGAGACATGCGCGTGGTCGGCCCTACCGGGCGGTCGGTCCGCCTGCCGTGCCGACCCGGCCGGACCTATCCGGGTCACGGTTTCGCGCTCCCCCGTGTCGAGCTCGACGAGACGCTCCGCACCGCCGCCCTCGACGCCGGCTGCATCGCGCGCACCGCTCGCGCCGGCGCCCCGCTACTCGACGACGGGCGGTTGGCGGGCTTCGAGTTGTCGGACGGGACCACGTTGCAGGCCGACGTCGTGATCGGCGCCGACGGGGCGACGAGCCGGGTGGCGACGGCGGCCGGCCTGGTCGACGCGGACCGGGTGCTGTGGGGGTTCGCGCTGCGCTCCTACCTCGACGCGTCCGTCGACCTGCCGACGATCGTGTTGTGGGACGAGACCCGCTGGCGCGGTTTCCCCGGCTACGGCTGGGTCTTCCCCGGGCCCGGGGGGCGCGCCAACCTCGGCGTCGGGGTCGGCGTGCTCGGCGACCGGGCCGCGGCCGGCCATGCAGCCCGGTCGTTGGGTGCCTTCGTCGGTGTGCTCCACCGATTCGGGCTGCTCGATCGAACCGCCCGCATGCCTGCCGCGCGGCTCGGCGGCTGGCTCAAGATGGGAATCGTGGGAACGGTCCCGGCGCGCGGTCGCGTGCTGCTGGTCGGGGACGCGGCCGGGCTCGTCAACCCGCTCCAGGGCGAGGGGATCTCCGAGGCCCTGGCCAGCGGGCGGGCAGCCGCCGAGGCCGTCCTCGCATGCCCTGCCGCTCCGGCCACCCCCTACCGCTGGTTCCTGGCGCAGCGCTACGCCACCTTCCACGCGTCGAACGCCGCCATCCAGGCCGCGCTCGTGCGGCGAGCCACCCTCGTCGCCGCGACGGGCCGGCTCCTCACCGCCCCTGTCGTCGGGCGTGCCCTCGCCAGCGGCTGGGCCGTTTACTGGAACGAGCTGCTCGACGGCGCTAGCCCGGGAGCGGCCCGGAACACCGCCGCGCTAGCCACCGGGATCGCACGGGCAGCCACCAGCCGCAGCCGAATCCGGCGCTCCGTCACCAGCGCCCTCACCAGTGGCGCGTGAACGAGCTGCGTGGTGAGTCAGCTCCGTCAGCCGTCGGACGCTGATGCGAGCACGGTCTTGCCGTACCCCGCGGCGCGACCACAAGCGCCACCCGCACCGCCGAGTCGAGCAGCCCGGTCAGCCGCGGCCGGTCGACGCCACCAGGCGAACGGGCGGCGTCACCAGCTTGCCCGCAATCCGCGGCACTGGCGGTGGTGACCCGCCCACGGCCAGAGGCGGGCTCGCCACCCGCCAGACCACCCATGTCGGTGTACCGGCCGCCGGCCTTTGCCCGTACGGTCGGCACGGACCTGTCATGGGCCCCCGGACAGGGGACACAAGGTGAGCTTCGACGTCGAAGTGGCCGCCCGGTCGACGCGATCGCTGCAGCGGCTCCTGTCCGACTTCGTCGGTGACCAGCGACGCACACCGCCGACGACAAGCTCGTGCTGTCCGTCGTCGACCAGTCGGCGCTCGTCACCCTGATCGCCCGCCTGACCGACCTCGGCATCCGCATCGAACAGATCACCGCCACCCGCTCCGGGACGGCCAACGCGCCGGGACCCGCGGGGCCGACGTGAAGAGTCGCACCGAACGCCTGCTGCACCATCGGAGCAGTTCCGCAGCACGACGAGGACTCACGCGTTGGGCAGGTCCGTTGGTTTCACTTCGGCAAGCGGGTTTCGGCGTCCGCGCAAGAAACCTGCTCTGACCAGGGTGGGCGCGGAGGGACTCGAACCCCCGACCTATGGCTTGTAACTGGCACGCTGGGTTGCTGACCAGAGACCATACGTATCAGCGGGTGCGACGCGGAACGCTCTGACCCCCATGTGATCGCATGTGCGTTGGCAAGATGTTGGCAAGATCAGGCTGGAGCTGTGGTGCGAAGCTGGCTCCAGCGTCGGTGAGCGGGGATGCGGCTGCCAGGGTTCTACGCCCCGCACCCCCGGTACGCATGCCGAGAACCCGGAGTCGATCGGATGGAATGATCGTGGCCGTGCCTCCGACCAGGCGAGTCGCGCTCGTGACCGGCAGCTCTCGGGGGCTGGGCCGTGCCATCGCCGGCCGACTGGGACGCGACGGCCTCGCCGTGGCCGTCAACGCGCTCTACGACGACGGGCGGGTCCAGGACGTCGTCGACGCGATCCGGCACGACGGCGGCGTGGCGGGGGCGTTCCGGGCCGACGTCACCGATGAGCGACAGGTCGCACAGCTGGTGACCGCTGTGACCGAGGCGCTCGGCCCGGTCGACGTGCTAGTGCTCAACGCCACCGGCTCCCAACCGGAAGCGCCGCTCGACGAGGTGCCATGGGAGGAGCACCTCGCGCAGCTCGACTTCTTCGTCAAGAGCCCCGTGCTCCTCGGGCGCGCCGTACTCCCGATGATGCGGGCCAAACGGTCGGGACGAATCGTCCAGATCGACTCGGAGGTGGCGGACCGGCCACCTCCCGGCCGGTCCGCCTACGCCACTGCCAAGAGCGCGCAGATCGGCCTCACCCGCAGCTGGGCCCGCGAGCTGGCGCCCTTCGGCATCACCGTCAATACGGTCGCGCCCGGGTTCGTCCCGGTCGAACGCCACGCCGACGTGACGGACGAGGTCCGGCGCGCTTACGTCGCCTCGGTGCCGGCCGGCCGGTTCGGCACCGGGCACGACATCGCACACGCCGTGAGCTTCTTCGCCTCAGAGGCGGCGGGCTATGTCACCGGCCAGCGCCTCGTGGTCGACGGCGGCCGCGGCCTCACGTGACGAGTCCATGCCGAGCACGATGACGCCTCGCATCGCGAACTCCGACCCATCGACATGCTTCCCATACCAATGCCACTCGCCCACCTCGACGCCGTCGCGAGTTTCGACGCCCCGGAACGAGCGGCTGGGGTGCGCCGGCTGTTCGCTTCGGTAGTCGGCTGCGAACAGGGCGACGAACGCCTCGAGGTCGTGGTTGTTGATCGCAGTAGCGAGATGCGCGATGGCGTCACCCATCGCGACCTCCTGCAGTGATCTGGTTGGTCGTGACCATTCCTACCCGCCGACTTCGATCCGAGCAGCTCCAGATCCACCACTCGGCGATTCGGGACAGGCGATATGGCCACTCCCCTCACGCGCTGCGTCTCGTGTCGTAACGACGGCCCCTTCATCTAGCGGAGAGAACCGGCTCACGGGCAGCCCAACTGGGCACTGAGCATCGTCCCTCGACCTGGGCACCGAACGTGGCACCGCGCCACCCAGCCAACCAACAGCACCCACTCTGTGCGCGGGAGCGGATACGGGTCGCGTCTCGGATCGCGGCTCCATCCGGGCCTTGGCGAACGAGGTGTGTGGCAACAGGCCGGCAGGTAAACAGAGAGCCAACACAAGGGAAACGGGGATGTTTGTGAGCAATGTGCGCTATGACCAGAATCAGGTTGCGACTCAATTCGATCAGGTTCGCGATCGGCGACCCGAGATCGTCGAGATCTGGTGTCGGCACATCGCCATACATCTCGACGCCCACAACTGTCACGATCTGCCTCGGCTGCCGGTGGTCGATGTGGGTTCGGGCACAGGGATCTGGTCCAAAGCGATAGCGGCTCATTGCGGTGTCTCGGTGATCGGTGTCGAGCCTTCGACCGGGATGCGCGCTCGTGCCGCAACGGCGCATCGGCACACAGGTGTCCGCCACGTGGGTGGGTGCGCCGACACCCTTCCGTTGCGCAGTGACTCTGCTTCGGGTGCCTGGCTGTCCACCGTGATCCACCAGTTCCCCGACCTGCGGGCCGCGGCGAGTGAGCTGCGTCGCGTGCTTGTCCCCAGCGCACCGGTCATGATCCGCAGCTCCTTCCCGGGTCGTCACGACGAACATGAGCACTTCCAGCGCTTCCCGGATGCGCTGGCGTTGGCCTCGACATGGCCCCGTCTCGGCGAAGTGATCACTGTCTTCGAGGAGACGGGCTTCAGTTGCGACACCTTCGAACGGGTGCGCGAACCCACCTTCGACACCTACGACGAATTCCTGGAGTTCCTGCCGACGATGCGCCAAAGCGACACGGCGCTCATCGGCATCGACGATGAGCAGTGGGCGCGAGGCATCGCCACGTTCCGCCAGGCACGCGACAGGAATGAACGCCCCTGGCCGCTCGGACTCGATCTCCTCGTCCTCCGGTAGCGGCTCCGGAGCGCGAGTTGATGACGCGGAGGAGTCACGCGAGCTCGTGCGGCCCTATCTACCAAGACGCGAACCGGAAGCGCGAGCGCAAGATCACGGCGGCGCTGTCCCGTCGGATCGAGGCGGCCCGGGGGGGCGAGCGCTCGGTCTGGCGGTGGCGGGGAGGTAGTGCCGCAGGCGGCCCCGCGACGGCCCGGCGTACGGGCGGTCCGGGACAGCGGTGGCGGGAGTAGATGCTGCGCCGGTTCCACGGAGGGAGGACCGCGACGATAGACCGGGACGCGACGCCTCATTCGTTCCATTGGAGGATGGAGAAGGAGGCACCTTCGGGGTCGTCGAGGACAGCGACACGTCCCACGTTGAACAGGTCGAAGGGGCTCCACGGAGACCGTGGCCCCCAACTCGGCTGCCCGAGCGGCGGTGATGTCGGTATCCGCGACGGCGAAGTAGATCATCCAATGCGGCGGGATGTCCTCCGGCCACAGCTCGTCCATCTGCACCATGCCGGCGACAGTCCGCTCGACACCGGGGAGGAAGAAGACTGTGTAGCCCGATCCTTCCGAGAAGGGAGGGCTCTTCGATTCCCAGCCGAACACGGCGGCGTAGAACTGCTTCGCCACATCGACATCCCGGCACGTCAGCTCGCACCATGTGAACGAACCGGGCTCGTGCATCACGTCGGGGGAGACGTGACCCGCCGACTCCCAGATGGCGAAGCGTGCACCCAGCGGGTCGGTACAGATCGCCATTCGTCCGGCGTCGAAATAGCTGGTGGGCCACATGGAGACCCCTCCACCCCGATCGCGGACCGCTCGTGCCGTCGCATCCGCATCGTCCACGGAGATGTTCATGGTCCAGGACGGATTCGGACCTGGACCGATGTCGCCCACGTCTTTGCCGCCCAGGCGGAACACCCACCAGCCCGACGCGTCGTCCAGCGGTCGATGCCGCGCCAGCACCGTCCAGCCGAAGAGGGCGCAGTAGAAGCGGCTCGCCGCCGCAGGCCCCGCGGATGTCTGCAGGTTCACCCACACCGGCGTGCCCGGCGGATAGCTCGGCGCAGAGCCCATGCACCTCCTCCTCGCTTCCCGATCGGAACATAGTCCGACCGGACACAGAGGCGTCAGACCGGAGTGCGGTCGCGGAGCGCCACCGATGCTCATAAGGAGTCGGTCGCCCATATCTGCTCCAGCGATCGGACCGGGCAGGGCTTCAGGCGGCGACCGCGCCCCGGATCCGCCGCCGAAACCCACTGGTCGACCGCGGCCTGTCCAGGGTCCGGCGTCGAGGAACCGGTCGACGGCCTCGCCGCGTTCGATCGCCCACAGAAGACCGAACACGCCCGCTGGAGTCCCGCCATGAGGGGCTCAGGTGGTCTTGAGCTCCGACCGGTCCGTGGGCGACATCGGCCGCGAGCTCGGCGTGGAGTGGTCCGCGATCCGGTTCGGACCCCTGACGGGTCCGTTGGTATTGCGTTGGCAGGCCCAGCGTGCCGAGCCGCACAAAACCGCAGGTGACGAGGTGGGCGCGGTGGGTCTCGAACCCACGACTGTCCTGCCTTGTAAGCCCTGGTCGGCCGTACGGCGACGGACGGCTGCGGAACCAACGGCCAGCCGTGAGCACCCTGCCGTACAACGGCGACCGGCGCCGTGCGGAGGCGGCCGCGCGATGAACGCGCGATGGGCGGCCCCGGGCCGAACACTTCCTCGAACACCACGGGCACCCTCACCGAAAACCCTCGTTGGCACCGACAAGCCCGGCGGCATCGTGGGGGTCGACAGCTACGACCCCGACCCCGGCAAGGCTTGACGTTCGGGCGCTGACGTATGACTGGTGGTCAGAACGAGGACCGCGAGTGCGACACCCCAGGCAACACTCAGGGCAGACCATGTGCGATCGAAGGCGCCGGCGCCGTCCGGGAAGCGGTACGAACAGACACCGAGATAGGTGGCGACCATCGCCGTCGAGACCCCGATGAAGCGACGGCCGGGAGGCCACAGGGCGACAACCGCTCCCAGCAAGGCGATCGTGAGGGCGAGCCCGCCCTGGACCGCCCAATGGTTGATGCCGATCGTGATCTCCTCCGGTGCGCGGCCTTCCCGGTTCGCTGACCACATGTCACCGGCGTACGCGAGCCAGGGACCCGCTCCCAATGCCGCCGTAGCGGCAAGCGGCCAGGATACGCCGATGGAGAGCCCGGCAGGTGCCCCATGCGGAAGCAGGGTCGCCGGGACCGCGAGCTCGATGAGGACAAGAGCCCCGAGCACGAAGGCGCCCGACTCGGACCCAACCACGGCCGATACCACCAGGGCCACCGCCGCCACGACCAGCTGGACTGCGGCGACGACGAACTGACGGGGACGAAGCGCGGTCCAAACGAATGCCCCGCCGATGAGCAGGGTCGTCAGCAATCCCCATCCGGCATTGACGGGCACCGCCCCCCGCCACTCGCTGGTGGGGTTCACGGTCACGCTGAGGTCGATGACACCGAAGCCGGGAAGCACCGCCCAGGTGACCGCGAACAGTGCGGCGGCCACACGACCTTTTACCTCGCTCTTCTCGAACGAGGAGTACTCCCATGCCATCGACGCCTCCTTCGCTCCTCGGCAAGGCGGCGATGCGGACATGTTGCCATCGCGCGCCGGCGCATCGCGACGCGGCGTGTCGGTCAGCCCTATGGAACGATGGGCGCCGTATCGGCCGATGGCGCGCAACCTGAGGCGGTGGACCGGCGATGACGCTGATGGATATCCCCGAGGTTCGATACGCGACGAGTTCGGGAGACGTCCGAATCGCGTATGAAGTGGTGGGACGCGGCGAGGTCGATGTCGTCTTCGCCCTCGGCTTGATCCCGAACCTCGAGATGTCGCGCGAGGTCTCCTTTCTACGGCGATGGCTCGAGAGACTG
>DASRJN010000639.1:0-3906 GCA_035649455.1 Acidimicrobiales bacterium | reverse complement strand
AGGCGGACGCCAAGGGCATCGGCCCGCGGGCCGGTGGCGGCCGGATCGCCTGGTTCCAGGACCCCGATGGCAACACCTTCGCCATCGAGGCCGACACGTGACCCGTGGCCACCGCCCGGGGCTGCCGGATGGCTACAAGCGCTTGATCAGGAGGACGGCGGGGTTGTCCGCGTCCCAGAGTGACGGCATCTCCTCGAGGACGCGGAACCCGAGCGCCGTGTAGAACGCCAGGGTTCCCAGATAGGGCTGGTCGCCGGCCGAGGCCGAGAGCGTTTTCACCTGCAGGTACTCCACGCCCTCCGAGCGCAGCCGGTCCTCCGCCCGTGCGACCAGAGTTCGACCTATCCCGCGGCGATGGCGCTCGGGACGGACGGCCATGACGTGCAGCTCCGCGGCGTGGGGCGAGTGGCGGACGACGGTGAGGAAGCCGACCGCACGCCCATCGTCCATGGCGACCAGAGTCGGGGAGCGATCGGCGACACGCCGGTACTCCTCGTTCGCGTCGGCCACGCCGAACCAGTGCGGCACGGTCGTCAGGAGCTCGGCGCAGGTCGCGCCGGCTCCCTCCTCGATCCAGACGACCCTCACCGACCTCACTCCGTCAACCGTATGCTCCTCAGCGTGATCGTTTGCCGGGAGTGCGGGCGCCGGAACGAGAACGGCACCACGTTTTGCGAGAACCGCGACTGTGGCGCCTTCCTGGAGTGGTCGGGCGAGGACCTGGCGACCGAGGCCGTGCCCGTGGTGAAGGAGGCCCGCGGGCCGGGCTGGGGCGCGACCGGGCCCCGCCGCAGCGGTGCGAGCGAGGTGGGCCTCACCGTGAACCTCCCGGAGCGGGAGCTGGCCGTCGAGCCGGGCGACAGCGTCAGCTGCGAGGTCACCGTGCACAACACCGGGCTGATCGTCGACCAGTACATCGTGCAGGTCCTGGGCCAGCCCGCCCAGTGGGCGAACGTCGACCCGCCGACGTTGAACCTGGTGCCCGAGGCCGAGGGCACGGCTCGGGTCACTTTCGCGCCGCCGCGCCGGCCCGATGTGCCAGCCGGGGTGGCGCCGTTCCGGCTGGTGGCCACGTCGCACCAGAACCCGCAGGCCGCAACGTTCGCCGACGGCACCGTCACGGTCGGGACCTACCACGACCTCGCGACCCAGCTGCGCTCGGCTCGGGCGGAGGGGCGGCAGGGCGCGTACGAGGTGGCGCTGGAGAACCGCGGCAACGCCCCGATCGTGGCCCAGGTGGCGGCCGTGGACGACCGGCACGCCCTGGAGTTCCACGTGAGCCGGCCGACGGTGTCGTTGCCCCCGGGCGGACGGGCGACCGTGGCCGTGACGGCCCGCCCGGCGCGGGCACCGGCGTCCGGCCAGCCGGCCGCGTACCCCTTCCGGATCGTGGCCCAGTCGGGCTGGGACGCGCCTCGCAGCATGGAAGCCGAGTTGCTGCACCGCCCGCCCCTGCCGAAGGCGCCCCACTTCGGTCGGGAGTGGCTGCCGGTCGCCCGCATCGGGCTCACGCTCCTGGGGGCGCTGCTCATGGTCATCGGCGCCAACGGCGCCTGGCTGAACGGCGTGAAAGGCGTCGACCTGACCTACGAGAACTACGTGCAGACGGTCTTCGACGCCGACGTTCCGTCCCCGCCCGAGCGCCTCGACCCGATCTTCGCGTCGCTGGGCCTGGTCGTCATCGTCCTCGCGGTCTTCGCCCTGCTGGGCCTGGCCGGCCGGACCGGCCTGCTCACCCGCCTCGCCGCGGGCCTGGCGCTGCTGCTGCTGCTCGGCTATGTGCTCACCGTCGCGTCGTCCAACGCATCGCTCGGCTCCGGCACGTACGTCGCGATCTTCGGGGCCATCCTCGCGCTCGGGGGAGGCGTGGTGGGCATCGCCAACAAGGCGTAGGCGATGCCGCCCCGCGCCTAGGCCTCGCCGAGGGCTGCGGTCGTGATGTCGATGCCGAATGCGTCGCTGAAGGCGCGGTAGTACGTGTCGTCGTCGTCGATCGTGCCGAGCGCGACCCAGTCCTCGTCGGACATGCGAGGGCGTCTCGCCAGGATCTCGGGGCCGGCCCAGGACACCGGATAGCGGAGCACAGGCGCGTCGGTGGTGATCGCGTGGTGCACCAGCTTCGCGACCTCGAAGGCGTCTGTCGCGTGGGCGTGGCCCGCGGCGTAGAACTGGAACATGCGCCGCAGGTGGGGTTCGTAGCCGGGACCGGTCGGCGTGGTGTCTTCGACGTTCTTGGCGAAGATGGCGCTCTTGGTGAGGCCCGGTTCGATGATGGCGACACGGATCCCGAAGGCCGCGAGCTCCTGGGCCAGCTCCTCGCTCAGCCCTTCGAAGGCCCACTTCGACGCGACGTAGGGGGCCTGGGCGATGGCGCCGAAGCGTCCGGTGACGGAGGTGACGTTGACGATCGTGCCGTGGCGACGCTCCCGCATGCCCGGCAATACGACCTGCAGGCAGCGGAGCGCGCCGTAGAGGTTGACGTTCATCACCTCGGCGTAGCGCTCGATCGGCACCTCCTCGACGACGCCGTTGCCGCCGACACCCGCGTTGTTCACCAGCACGTCGACCCGGCCGGCCTCGTCCAGTACCCGGGCGAGACCGGCCTCGACCGACGCGTCGTCGGCGACATCGAGCTCGACGAGGTTGACCTCGACGCCGGCCTCGGCGGCCATGCCCTGGAGCTTGGCGGCCCTCCCGACGTCCCGGACGGTGCCGTAGACCGTCAGGCCCTGGGCGGCGAGGTGGAGCGCTATGGCGCGTCCGATCCCGCTGTTCGCCCCGGTCACGACCGCGACGTCGGACTCTGTGTTGGCCATCGTGCGGGTCCTTTCGCTGCCGCCGGCTGTCTCTGCCGATCATGCCGCGCCAGGCCCGTCACGCGTCGGGCAGCCAGCTCCCGTGGAAGCCGAACGGCACCCGTGCCGGCAGGTGGATCGTGGCCACCGGCTCGCCCGCGAAGTCCTGCGCGTCGAGCACGACCACGTCGCTGCGGTCCTCCGCCCTGTCGTACACGTAGGCGAGCACCCAGCCGTCGTCCTCCGCGGTCCCGCCCGAGCGGGGCACGAACACCGGCTCCAGGCCCATCCGCCCGGGGCCGTGGTCGTGGACCTCCCGCGTACCCCGGGCGAGGTCGTGCTTGAGCGCCGGGCCGTGCTCGATGCCCTCGCCGAACGCGGTCGCGTAGCCGTAGCGGTGCGCCCGGCCGGTCAGCCGTTCGTCGATGCGGGGGAACTCCTGCCCCGCATCGTCGAGCGTCGCGGTGGCGAGCGTGCCCCGGGCCAGGTCGAGCGTCCATCGCTCCAGGCTGGGCAGCCC
The DNA here is from genome assembly GCA_035649455.1 of Acidimicrobiales bacterium. Taxonomy (GTDB): domain Bacteria; phylum Actinomycetota; class Acidimicrobiia; order Acidimicrobiales; family VFJN01; genus ZC4RG19. The sequence continues at coordinate 591 of DASRJN010000639.1, read as the reverse complement.
CTCGTACGGTCCGTTGAGGAGGGTGGCGAACATCCGGGGGTGACGTACGAGGTCGATCACCACCGTGTCGCCGTCGTCGTAGGCGTTGAGCGTGTGGAACACGAAGCACGACGGCGCCTCGAACCACCGCACCTCCGCCGCCGGGCCGGACAGCGGGAGCAGGCCGACCCGCGGCGGGTGATCGGGGTTCCACCGGTAGGGCAGTGACGCCCCGCCGGCCGCCGCCTCGAGGTTTAAGGTGACCGGCAGGTCGAACAGCACGACGAACCGCTCGGTGATGGCGCAGTCGTGGACCATCGGGGCGTCGGGCACCGGCACCCGCTCCTCCCGGCGCACCCGGGCGTCCGGTCCGACGACGACGTGGCGGACGTGGTCCCACGACCAGTTGTAGGTCACCCCGTGGAGGTCTCCGGTCGCCGGGTCGCGGTGGGTGTGGGCGGTGAACGACCCGTCCAGCGTCCCACCGAAGTCGCAGCGACCGATCGTCTCCAGCTCGTCGCTCAGCTCAACCGGCGAGTTCCCGGCCTCGACCAGGGCGAACGTCCGGCGGTCGACCGTGATGACGTGGGTGTTGACGACCTCGCCGCCGCC
>DASRJN010000638.1:0-2438 GCA_035649455.1 Acidimicrobiales bacterium | reverse complement strand
TCGACGAGGTCCTCGTCGACATGGATGGCGACCTCGACGCCATGTATTCGAGGATCGGGCGGCCGAGCGTGCCACCCGAGCAGCTGTTGAAGGCCACGATCCTGATGGCGCTGTACTCGGTGCGCAGCGAGCGGGCCTTCTGCGAGCGGCTGAACTACGACCTGCTGTTCAAGTGGTTCCTCGATCTCCCGATCGACGCCAAGGCCTTCGATGCGACCACGTTCACCAAGAACCGGGACCGGCTCCTCGATCACGACATCGCCGACCGGTTCTTCGCCGCGGTGGTCCGCCAGGCGAAGCTGCGCCGCTACCTCTCGAGCGAGCACTTCTCTGTCGACGGGACCCTGCTGGAGGCGTGGGCGTCGCACAAGAGCTTCAAGCCCACCGGCGGGCCCGACCCCGGCGGGCCCGCCGCGCCGGGCGGACGGAACGTCGAGGTCGACTTCCGGGGCCAGCCCCGCAGCAACCAGACCCACCGCTCCAGCACCGATCCCGAAGCGTTGTTGGCCCGCAAGTCGGCGGGCACCCCAGCGAGGCTCTGCTACGCGGGGCACCTGCTCATGGAGAACCGCAACGCCCTGATCGTCGACGCCGAGCTCACCCAAGCCGACGGCTACGCGGAGCGAGCCACCGCCCTGGCGATGCTGACCCGCCTGGCACCCCGGGCCCGACGACGCACCGTCGCCGCCGACAAGGGCTACGACACCAGAGCCTTCGTCGCCGAGTGCCGGGACCTCGGTGTCACCCCGCACGTCGCGCCACACACCAACGGCCGGCGCTCAGCGATCGACGGGCGCACCACCCGCCACCCCGGGCATCGAACAAGCCAACGGATCCGGCCTCGCATCGAGGAACCCTTCGGGTGGATCAAGACCATCGCCGGCGGCCGCAAGCTCCGCTACCGAGGCCGGCAACGCAACCGGGCCTGGTTCCTCATCACGACCGCCACATACAACCTCCTGCGCATCACCGCCCTCGACACCACCACCACCACCTAACAAGACCGGACCACACCCGAGCAGGCTCAGCCCCAGCCGAGCCCGCCCACAGCGAACATCATCCCCGGACACACCAACACCGCCCACCTCCTCAAGCGGCCCTTCTTCCGCACCCTGCTAGCCATTCGGTCTGAGCGGGCACGTCCGCCAGATGGGCCACGGCGCGGTCGGCAAGCCTGCCGATCTCGGGCCAGTCAGCGACGTCCGCCGACCTGAGGGTGACCGGGGCGCTCACGGATAGAGCTTCGCAGTGGTGATGTCGGGGCGACCACCCGTGCGCGCTGTTCTGGCCGCGCGACTCACGAGGTAGGGAACAGCCCCGAAGTGCCGACGCGCGTCACGCTCCCGGTGATAGGGGGCGTTGATGCGAGATCGGGGACGGCACCGCGTCAGGTCGAAAGCGTGGGAGTCGCTAGGCCTCAAGTCGGCGCAGCGGCTCGATGGCGTCGATCAGATTCATCGGTTCGAGCCGGCTCAGCGCGCGGCCTCGACGGCCTCGACGATCGGGCCGAGGAAGGCGGCGTCATCCCACGACTCGGGAGGGACGGTACCTCGGCCCTCGACGAGCCCGCTCGGTGGGTAGTGCTCGAACAGGTTCGGGTCGGCGACTGGCGGGCCGTCGTCCTTGACGTAGGTGCCGTTGCGCACGACGACCAGGTCGAGGCTTGGGATCACGTAGACGAACTGGCCGTCGTGGCCGAGCGCGGCGAACCCGTCCTCGGGCAGGCCATCGCCCAGGTCGAGCCACCACTGATAGCCGTAGGGGGTGGCGTCGTCGGCGAGCGAAGTCTCGGCCGGCTCCAGCGAATCGGTCACCCAGTCTTCGGGCACGACCTGGTCGTCGCCCCAGCGGCCGCCCTGCTGGTACAGCCAACCGAAGCGGGCGAGGTCGCGGCTGGTCGAGTCGAGGCAGCAGTAGGCCAGCGTGTGTCCCTCGGCGTCCTGCCACCACTCGACCTGTTCCATGCCGATCGGCTCGAAGATGCGCTCGGCGGCGAGTTGGCCGAGCGGCTCGCCGGTCGCTTCCTCGACGACGCCGGAGAGCAGCATCGTGTCGCCGCTCGAGTACGACCACCGGGTCCCGGGCTCGACCTCGGCCGGGATACTGGCGGCGTACGCCAACTGGTCGGGCTGGCCGAGGACCATCGCTGCCACCTCGGAGTCGCCGACATTGGCCGGGTCGTACTCCTCGTCCCAGTCGAGGCCCGTCGACATCTGGAGGACGTCGCGCAGCGTGATGCCCGCCTTGTCGGTGCCCTCCCACTCAGGGAACCAGGTAGTCATCGGCTCGTCGACACCGGGGATCGCGCCCTGGTCGATCGCGATGCCGACCGTGGCGCTGGCGAAGCTCTTGGCGACGGACCAGCTCGCCGTCCACGAGCTGGCGTCGGCGCCCTCGGCGTACCACTCGCCCACGATCTCGCCCTCGTGAACCACGAC
>DASRJN010000637.1:0-10756 GCA_035649455.1 Acidimicrobiales bacterium | reverse complement strand
GGCCACCTCGATCGCCACCGAGCCCAGCACGGCCGCCGAGCGCGCCCGGCCGTGCGTCGCCATGCACGCGACGTCGTTGTCCAGCTTGCGCAGCGCCTCGTGGATCGCCCCTGCCGGGTCCCGGTCGACCACGACGGTGCGATGCACTGGCCGACCCGGGATCTCGACGCTGGCGAGCCACCGTTCGCGCTCCTCGAGCTGGTCGACCGACTCGACCGCGCTCAGCAGGTGGATCACGGCCCCGAGCCTCGCTGCCAGGCGCGCCGCGGTCGGCACCGCCACGCGGGAGAAGGCGGAGCCGTCGAGCGGCACCAGGAACGCCTCGACCGTGTCAGTGACCGTCGGCTCGCTCCCCCCTGGGAGCGCGGCGGTAGGTCCGGTCATGTGACCACCATCGCGCCCCGGCGCCGGCGGACAACCCCCCGATCGCGTGGTCCTGCGTCTGCGGCCGCAGGTCTTCGGCTGCCTCGTGGACCTGCCCGCTCGACGTCGCCATGGGTGCAGGCCTCGCGTGTCAGGCGGTGGTCTCGGCGGGCTGGGGTGGGTTCTCGGCGCTCACGACGAGCGGACCGTCCTCGGCGTCGACCCGCAGTGTCGCACCGTCGACGACATCGCCCGCGACCAGCAGGCGGGCGATCCTGGTCTCGATCTCGTGGGCGATGAAGCGGCGCAGGGGCCGGGCGCCGAACACAGGATCGAACCCCTGGTCGGCGATCAGGCGCCGGGCCGCCTCCGTGAGCTCGACCGTCATCTGCCGCTCGGCCAGCCGCGCCTGCAGATCGTCGAACATGAGGTCCACGATGCGCTCGATCTCGCCCCGGGTGAGCGGCTTGAACAGCACGATGTCGTCGACCCGGTTGAGGAACTCGGGCCGGAAGTGCCGGCGCAGCTCCGCGAACACCCGCTCGCGGACGTCCGGCTTGATCTCGCCGTCGGGGGTCACGCCCTCCAGGAGGTACTCCGAGCCGATGTTCGACGTCATGATGACCACGGTGTTGCGGAAGTCGACCGTGCGGCCCTGGGCGTCGGTCAGACGGCCGTCCTCGAGCACCTGGAGCAGCGTGTTGAACACGTCGGGGTGGGCCTTCTCGATCTCGTCGAGGAGCACCACCGAGTAGGGCTTGCGCCGGACGGCCTCGGTGAGCTGCCCGCCCTCCTCGTAGCCGACGTACCCGGGCGGCGCGCCGACGAGGCGGCTCACGGTGTGGCGCTCCTGGTACTCGCTCATGTCGAGGCGGACGATGTTGTCCTCGGTGTCGAACAGCGCGGCCGCCAGGGTGCGGGCCAGCTCGGTCTTGCCGACGCCCGTTGGTCCCAGGAACACGAACGATCCGATCGGCCGGCGGGGGTCCTTGATCCCCGACCGGGCCCGGATGATGGCGTCGGCCACGAGCCGCACCGCCTCGTCCTGGCCCACGACGCGCTCGTGGAGGATCTCGTCGAGGCGCAGCAGCTTCTCCCGCTGGCCCTCCTTGAGGCGGCTGACCGGGATGCCCGTCCAGCGCGCCACGATGAGAGCGATCTCGTCCTCGGTCACCACCTCGCGCAGCAGCCGTCGTCCGCCCTGCTTGGCCGCGAGCTGCTCCTCCTCGGCCTGGAGGCGGCGCTCGAGCTCGGGGAGCAGGCCGTGCTCCAGCTCGGCCGCCCGGTTGAGGTCGTAGTTCCGCTCGGCCTCCTCGGCCTCACGGTGGACGCGTTCGATCTCCTGGCGCAGCGCCTGCACGCGCTTCAGGGCCTGCCGCTCGGCCTCCCACTGGGCGCGCATGGCGTCGGCCTCGGCGCGGAGGTCGGCGAGCTCCTTGCGGAGCTGCTCGAGCCTGGTCTTGCTCGCGGGATCACTCTCCTTGGCGAGTGCGGCCTCCTCGATCTCGAGGCGGGTCACGCGGCGCGTGAGCTCGTCGAGCTCGGCCGGCATGGAGTCGATCTCGGTGCGCAGCATGGCGCAGGCCTCGTCGACGAGGTCGATGGCCTTGTCGGGCAGGAACCGGTCGGTGATGTAGCGGTGGCTGAGGACCACGGCGGCCACCAGCGCGTTGTCCTGGATCTTGACACCGTGGAAGACCTCGAGGCGCTCCCGGAGGCCCCGGAGGATCGAGATCGTGTCCTCCACCGACGGCTCGTCGACGAGCACGGGCTGGAAGCGCCGTTCGAGGGCCGCGTCCTTCTCGATGTGCTTGCGGTACTCGTCGAGGGTGGTGGCGCCGATCATGTGCAGCTCGCCGCGGGCGAGCATGGGCTTGAGCATGTTGCCGGCGTCCATCGCGCCCTCGGCCGCGCCGGCGCCGACCACCGTGTGCAGCTCGTCGACGAACAGCAGGATGCGCCCTTCCGCCCCCTTGACCTCGTTGAGCACGGCCTTGAGCCGCTCCTCGAACTCACCGCGGTACTTTGCGCCGGCCACCAGCGCGCCCATGTCGAGGGCGAAGACCGTCTTTTCGCGGAGGCCTTCGGGCACGTCACCGCGCATGATCCGCTGGGCGAGGCCCTCGACGATGGCGGTCTTGCCCACGCCGGGGTCACCGACGAGGACGGGGTTGTTCTTGGTCTTGCGCGAGAGGATCTGGATGACACGTCGGATCTCGGCGTCCCGACCGATGACCGGGTCGAGCAGCCCGGCGCGCGCGTCGGCCACGAGGTCGCGCCCGTACTTCTCCAGCGCCTCGTACGTGCCCTCGGGCGTCGCCGAGGTCACCCGTTGGTTGCCCCGCACCGCGGTGAGCGACTGCAGGAACGTGTCGCGCGTCACGCCCTCCTCCTGCAGCCGGCGCCCGGTCGCGGTCCCGCTGCCCTCCTCGAGCAGCGCGGCGACGATGTGCTCGACCGAGACGTAGTCGTCCTTGAGCCGCGTCGCCTCGCGCTCGGCGGCGTCGAGCAGCCGGGTCAGCCGCTGGGTGACGAACACCTGGCCCGGCGCCGCGCCCGGGCCGGTGACGCGCGGCCGGCGCGCGAGGTCTTCCTCGATGTTCTTGCGCAGGCGGTCCGGGTCGGCGCCGGCCTGGGTCAACAATGGGGGGACGAGGCCGTCGGGCTGCTCGAGCAGCGCCAGCAGGAGGTGCTCGCCGTCCACCTCGGTGTGCCCGTACCGCGCCGCGATGGACTGCGCGGCCTGCAGGGCTTCCTGGGACTTCTCGGTCAGTCGTTGGGGATCCACGATGTGCCTCCCGGTCGTCGGGCGCGGGTGTGCAGTGCCGCTTCGAGCTCGGCGACGCGATCGAGCAGGTCGATGACGACGCCGAGCGCGGCGTAGTTGAGCGACAGGCCGGCGCGCAGGCGCCGGATCCGGGCCGCGTCGGCGATCTGGGCGGGGACGAACCACAGCTCGCCGGTCGCGTCCCGGGTCGCCTCGATCAGGCCGAGTGCGACGAAACGACGCACGAGGTCGGGATGCAGGCCGGTGGCCCGCGCGAAGGATTCGAGGTCGTAGCGGCCGGGTCGGGTCAGGGCGCGGGTCACGTCCGCCTCCGGGGGTCGAAGGTCGAGATCCGGGCCAGCTCCTCGATCAGCTCGCGCTCGCGGTCGGTGAGTTGCGGTGGGACGGCGATGCGGACGGTGGCGAAGAGGTCACCGGCCCGCCCTCGCGGGTTGGGCAGGCCGCGGCCGCGCAGCCGCAGGCGGCGTCCCGACGACGTTCCCGGTGGGACGCGGACCTTGGCTTCGCCACCGGGCGTGTCCACGGCCACCGTGGTGCCGAGGGCCGCCTCCCAGGGCGTCAGGGGCAGGTCGACGTGGATGTCGCGCCCCTCGACGCGGTAGCGGGCGTCGGGTGCGATCCGCACGACCAGGTACAGGTCGCCGGGCGGTGCGCCGCTGGAGCCCTGGCCCCCCTGGCCGGCGAGGCGGATGCGCTGGCCGTCGGTGACGCCCGCGGGGATGTCGACGTCGAGGGTCCGGGAGCCGTCGGGACCGGTGAGGGTGATCGTCCGGCGGCCGCCGCGGTACGCCTCGTCGACCGACACCTCCAGCTCCACCTCCTGGTCGGCGCCGGGGATCGAGCCCCAGCCCCGCCGGCGCGTCGAACCGAAGCCACCCCGGCCGCCGAAGAAGTCGCCGAATATGTCCTCGACGTCGACGTCGCCGCCGGCGGTCCTGGACCAAACCCGGGGTCCGCCGCCGGCGCCTGCCCCGGCGCGGCTCCGTCCCGAGGACGCCGCCCCCGCCCCCGCCCGCGCCCACGTCTCCGGGTCGACGTCCTCAGGGACCCGCCGGAACTCGTGGCCGAAGGCGTCGTAGCGCCGCCGGGTGTCCGGATCCGACAGGACGTCGTAGGCCTCGGCGATCTCCTGGAAGCGCGCTTCCGCGTTCGGGTCCTTGTTGACGTCGGGGTGGTAGGTGCGGGCCAGCTTCCTGTAGGCACGCTGGATGTCCTCGGGCTTGGCGTCGCGCGAGACGCCCAGCACTTGATAGAAGTCGCGGGCATCGGCCATCAGGCCCGGCCCGGGGTCTCCGCCCCTCCGGAGCTCGGCACGCCCGCCCGGGACACCACCACCCGGGCCGGCCGCAGCACGACCTCGCCTTTGCCGTACCCGGGCTGGATCGTCACCGCCACCGTGCCGGGTTCGGCGTCGCTGTCCATGACGCTCACGGCCTCGTGCCGCCTGGGGTCGAACGGCTCCCCGGTGGCGTCGTAGCGGGGGAACCCGAGCTGCGCCAGGACGGCGAGCGCGTGGTCGCGGACGACCCGAATCCCCTCGATGACGGCCCGGGGGTCCCCGTCCTCGCTCGCGTCGACGTGGTCGAGCGCGCGCTCCAGGTCGTCGACCACGGGCAGCCACAGCCGCGCCACCCGCGTCCGTTCCTCGAGGCGCTCGCGCTCGACCTCGCGTGCGTACCGCCGGCGGAGGTTGTCGAGGTCGGCGAGCGCGCGGCGCAGGCGATCCTCCGACCGGAGCAGCGCGTCCTCGGCCGACTCGGCGGCCTCGCCGGCGTCGGCCTCCTCCTGGGGGGGAGCCTCGTCGGGCTCGATGCCCCCGTCCTCGACCGCGTGCGCGTCGTCCTCGCTCACGCGGCCTCAGCTCACCGTGAAGTCGGCGTCGATCACGTCGTCGTCGCCTCCGGCTGCGGGCTCGCCCGGTTCCGCCTCACCGCCCGGGCCCGGCGCCGGGGCCGACCCGAGCGAGTGGTACACCTGTTGCAGCTCGGCGGTGAGCGATCGGACCCGGTCGATCGGCGCCTGCTCCTTCACGGCCTGGCGGGCGTCGGCGACGAGTTGCTCGGCCCGGGCCTTCTCGTGCATCGGCACCTGGTCGCCCAGCTCGTTGAGCCGCCGCTCGACCTGGTAGGCGACGGAGTCGAGCTCGTTGCGGGCGTCGATCTCCTGGCGCAGCCGGGTGTCCTCGGACCGGTTGCGCTCGGCGTCGGCCACCATCCGCTCGACCTCGGCCGGGTCGAGGTTCGAGCTCTCGCTGATGGTGATCTTCTGCTCGGCACCGGTGGCCTGGTCCCGGGCGGACACATGCAGGATGCCGTTGGCATCGATCTCGAACGTGACCTCGATCTGCGGCTCGCCGCGGGGCGCGGGGCGGATGCCTTCGAGGCGGAACCGTCCCAGGACCCGGTTGTCGGCGGCTCGTTCCCGCTCGCCCTGGAGCACCACGATGTCGACCGCGGTCTGGTTCTCTTCGGCGGTGCTGAACACTTCGGTGCGGCGGGCCGGGATGGTGGTGTTGCGCTCAATGATCTTGGTCATCACGCCGCCCATGGTCTCGACGCCGAGCGACAGGGGGGTGACGTCGAGGAGCAGGACGTCGGAGACCTCGCCCTTGATGACCGCCGCCTGGACCGCGGCGCCCAGCGCCACGACCTCGTCGGGGTTGACGGTCATGTTCGGGTCCTTGCCGCCCGTGAGGCGACGGACCAGGTTCTGCACGGCGGGCATGCGGGTGGCGCCGCCGACCAGGATCACCTCGTCGATGTCGTCGGCGGTGACCTTGGCGTCGGCCATGGCCTGCTGCACGGGGCCCATCGTGCGCTCGAGCAGATCGGCCGTGATCTCCTCGAACGTCGAGCGCATGATGGTCGTGACCAGGTGCTTCGGCCCGTTGGCATCGGCGGTGACGAACGGCAGGTTGACCTGCGTCTGGGTCACCGAGGACAGCTCGACCTTGGCCTTCTCCGCCGCCTCGAACAGCCGCTGCAGGGCCTGGGGATCCTGGCGCAGGTCGATACGGTTGTCGCGCTGGAACTCGTCGGCCAGGTAGTCGACGAGCCGCCGGTCGAAGTCGTCCCCGCCGAGGTGCGTGTCGCCCGACGTGGCGCGGACCTCGACGACCCCATCGCCGACGTCGAGGATGCTGACGTCGAACGTGCCGCCACCGAGGTCGAACACGAGCACGGTCTCGTTCGACTTCTTGTCGAGACCGTAGGCGAGGGCGGCCGCGGTGGGCTCGTTGATGATGCGCAGGACCTCCAGCCCCGCGATCTTCCCGGCGTCCTTCGTCGCCTGGCGTTGGGCGTCGTTGAAGTATGCCGGCACGGTGATCACGGCCTCGGTCACCCGCTCGCCGAGGAACTTTCCCGCGTCTTCGGCCAGCTTGCGCAGCACCATGGCCGAGACCTCTTCGGGCGCATACAGCTTGCCGCGCACCTGGAAGCGCGCCATGCCGTCGGGCCCCGGCGCGACGTCGTACGACACCGCGCTGATCTCGCTCTCGACCTCGTCGAAGCGGCGGCCGATGAAGCGCTTGGCCGAGGTGATCGTTCCCTTGGGGTTGAGGATCGCCTGGCGTTTGGCCACCTGGCCGACGAGGCGTTCGCCCTGCTCGGTGAAGGCGAGGACGGACGGGGTGGTGCGCTGGCCCTCCGCGTTGGGGATGACGGTCGGGTGGCCGCCCTCCACGGTGGCGATGACCGAGTTGGTCGTGCCCAGATCTATGCCGACGGCCTTGGCCATGGTTGACCTACCTCCTGGTGGTGTGCGGCTGAAAATCCGTCAAGTCGTCCCGCCCGCCGGGCCCGTGAACGGGTGGCCCAGCCAGCCTGAGCGCCTCGTCGGCGTGGTCCCGATCGACCAGGACCTGGTCCGGCGTCAGGACTCCGCGGTGCTCGTCGCGGGGATCGCTCGACCCTCGCCACCGGCCGCGACCTGGACCTTGCGCGGCTTGGCCTGCTCGGCCACCGGGATCACGAGCCGGAGCACACCTTGTTCGTAGGTCGCCTGGATATTGTCGGAGTCGAGGCTCTCGCCGAGGAAGAGCTGGCGGGTGAACGTGCCCTGCGGACGCTCGCCGATGAGAACCTCCTGGTTCTCCTTGGGCTCCCAGTTCCGCTGGGCGCGGACGGTGAGGGCGTTCTTCTCGACCGTGAGATCGATCGAGCCGGGGTCGACCCCGGGCAGATCGAATTCGACGATGAACTGATCGCCCTCCCGGTAGGCGTCCATCGGCATCGTGGAAGGACGGGCCGAGGCCTGCGACATCAGCGCCTGGGTGAAGCGGTCGACGTCACGGAAGGGGTCGAAGCGCATCAGCATGGGACGTCTCCTCTCTGGTTTGGTTCTGCACTACCGATGACATCCGCCCGTCGAGCTCGGTGGCGAGGCGCCCGAGTCGGACGTCGTCCATCCGCAGGCGGCCCGCCAGCTGCGACACCAACGTCGAGACGTCGGTGCGTCCCTCGGCGAGCGTCGGTACGCCGTCCGATACCGCCACGCGCTCGATCCCGTCGAGTCCCGCCAACAGCCGCGCCATCTCGCGGCGATGCCGTTCGATCGCGACGACGATCCTGGCCAGCGACTGGCGGCCGGGCCGTTCCACGGGTCCTGGGGACATGCGTCCAACGTCGCGTGAGCCACCCGGGGTGCGGACCACGCGTTCGCGTGGTATCGGAAGCCTGCCCACCGACCAGGGTGCGCCCGTCCGCGGCTTCACGCGATCGCGTGGTGCGCCCGGCCCGGGCGGGCGGGAATGTGGCGGGCGAGAGGCGAGGAGGCGCGCCGATGAACTCGCAAAGCCACAGCCTGGCCGTGGGGCTACCCGATCTCTCGATCGCCGGTGCGCCCGTCTACGCCAACGTCGCGCACACGACGTACACGCCCTACGACTTCCGGGTCACGTTCTCGTTGCTGACGGTGCCCCATGATCAGGCGTCGGGGGCGACGAGCGACATCACCGCCCTGGCGCTCGTGCCGCGGGCCGTCGCCGAGGTCGTCATCCCCGCGGGATCGGTCTCGTCGATGGTCGATCTCCTGCGCGTCGAGCTCGACCGCTACACCGAGGAGTTCGGCGCCCCGCGGCCCTCGGTCGTCCGGTCCATGTCGGAGGCGAGCACCGCCGGATGATCCGAGCGGGCGAGAGGAGCGCAACCGGCTCGGCCCCGTCCACCCGGGCGTCCGCGGCGTCCGGATCACCGTGAGGGCCGCAGTCACGCTGCTCGTCGTCCTGGCCTCGATCAGCGTGGTGACCGCCGTCGGCATCTGGTTCTCCTGGCGCTCGCCCATGGGCCTGTCGGAGGAGGAGAGCAGCCTCCACCCTCCGATCAGCGACGGCGTCGGGCGCCCCGCCGGCCCGGACGCCGAGGCCATGGGCGTGCTCGACCGGGGTGAGATCATCACCGGCCCACCACCGCCCGGCGGCATACCGACGGACGCCCCCCGCCCGCGATTCTCCCCCGGCCGCTGGCACCGCACCCAACGCCGGCGACGACGACTGAGACTGCCGCGCGGTCACCTCTGACGAGTCCGGCTCCAAGGTTCGCCTGCTGACGAGCTAGGCATCGGGTGCGTCGGACCCTGCCTGCATCCGCTCCGCCGGACGTCTCCCGGATCGTCTGGGAACGGGCGATCCGGGGCCTGGCCGACAGGGTCGTGAGCGTGCTGCTGGCGCTGCACCTGGTCGGTCTGGGCTTCTCACCGGTCCCGGTCGGCGCCATCGTGACCGGCACGCTCGTTGGCTCCGCGGCTTTTGACCCTGGCCTTCGGCCTCCCGGGCGCACCGCACGTCGCTGCGTGCGCTCCTGCTGCTGGCCACGGCGCTGATGGCCGCCACCGGCATCGGCTTCGCCGCCCTGGTCTCGTTCTGGCCTCTGGTGGTCATCGCGGTGGTCGGCACGCTCAACCCGTCGGCCGGCGACGTCAGCGTGTTCCTGCCCACCGAGCAGGCGTACGTCGCCGGCGAGGTCGAGGCTCCCGACCGGCCCCGGCTGTTCGCCATGTACAACCTGGCGGCGATCTTCGCGGGCGCCCTGGGCGCGCTCGGGTCGGGCGTCCCCGAAGTGCGTGCCCACCGCTACGGCTGGAGGCGACGGCCGATCTTCGGGGCCTTCGCGCGCCATCGTGCCGGCCGGTAGTGTTGGGCCACCCGCAAGCATGAGGGGGCGCCATGAAGCCCACGCGTGTGGCGAGCCGCCTGTTCGGTTTGGGCGCGATCTGCATGGCCACCATCGGCCTGGCCACGTTGGCACCGGCGGCGGCGGACAACTTCGTTCCGGGGTCCGCCGGCCTGGGCGATCCGTTCTTCCCTAACGCCGGCAACGGCGGCTACGACGTGACGCACTACGCGCTGACGCTGTCGTACGAGCCATCAACGAACCAGCTGACGGGCACTGCCGTGATAACGGCGCGGGCGACGCAGAACCTGTCCAGCTTCAACCTCGATCTGCGGGGCTTCTCGATCTCGCGCTTGGCCGTCAGCGGCCACGATGCTGCCTTCGCCCGCACTGGTGAGCAGGAGCTCGTGATCACGCCTCGGACTGGCCTAAGGGCCGGCACGGTGTTCACGGTGGTGATCGACTACGCCGGCACGCCCGCCGTGGTCACCGACCCCGATCAATCGATCGAGGGCTGGGTCCCGACCGATGATGGCGCCTTCGTGGTCGGCGAGCCGCAGGGGTCACCCGCGTGGTACCCGGTGAACGACAACCCGCGTGACAAGGCAACGTTCGACTTCAGCATCACCGTGCCGGCCGGGCTCACGGCGATGGCGAATGGAGTTCTCGTTTCCAACCAGACGGCCGGAGGCAGAACCACCTGGGTCTGGCGAGAGACCGATCCGATGGCCCCATATCTCGCAACGGCAACACTCGGCCGGTTCGACCTGACCATCTCGACCACCTCGGCGGGAATTCCGACCTACGTCGCCGTGGATCCACAGCTTCCAAAGGGCCAGGTGCTGGACATGCTCCCGGCGGCGGTCGACTTCTTCACATCGATCTACGGGCCGTATCCATTCAACGCCGCCGGTGCGGTCGTCGACAGCGCCAAGGTCGTCGGCTACTCACTCGAGACGCAGACAAAGCCAGTGTTCGACCGGATGCCGGACGAGGCGACACTCGTTCACGAGATATCCCACATGTGGTACGGCGACTCGGTGACGCTCACGACCTGGCCCGACATGTGGCTGCACGAGGGCTTCGCCACCTGGTCGGAATGGATCTGGAGCGAGTACCAGGGCAACAAGTCGGCGGCGCAGTGGTTCAACCAGCTGTACAACACCCCGGCGCAGAACACCGCCTTTTGGACGCCTCCGCCCGGCGACCCTGGTACACCCGTCCTCCTGTTCAACGGCACGATCTACTACCGCGGCGCGATGACCCTCGAGGCGCTGCGGGAGAAGATCGGGGACGACACGTTCTTCACGGTGCTGCGCGACTGGGCCACGCTGAATCGCTACGGCAACGTGACGACAGCCCAGTTCATCGACCTCGCCGAGCAACGCAGCGGGATGGACCTGAACCACTTCTTCGACGTCTGGCTGTACCAACCCGACAAGCCCACCGCCTGGTAGACGAGATCAGCCGGACGGCGGCGAGGAGTCGCCAGGCG
>DASRJN010000636.1:0-18167 GCA_035649455.1 Acidimicrobiales bacterium | reverse complement strand
TGGCCCTGGTGGGCGCGCTGGTGACGGGTGGAGCGGCCGCGGCGGCCAGCGGGAACCTTCCCGGGCCGGTGGGCCACGCCGCGCGCAGCATCCTGGGCACCATCGGCGGCGGCCTGGGGACGGCCACAACGACCCGGCCCGCCTCGAGCCCGGCATCCGCCGGCGTGACCGCCGGCCCCAAGGGCCCACGGTCGACCGGTTCGACCGCCCCCGGGTCTGGTCCCAGAGGGGCGGCAGGGCCGACCGCCGTACCGAGCAAGGAAGGGCTCTGCAAGGCCTACCTGGCCAGCCGGGACAAGGAGCAGGGCAAGAAGATGGAGTCGGCGGCCTTCGAGCGGCTGGTCGAGGCGGCCGGAGGGGAGAGCGGGATCCCTGCCTACTGCGACGGCATACATCCAGGCGACCCCAAGCCGAAGGACAAGAAGCAGCAGCCGCCCGGGGGAGGGCAGGGACCGGGCCAGGGCGGGTCCCCGCCCGGCGGTGATGGGCAGGGGCAGGACCAGCCGCAGAGCACACGAGCGTCCAACCGTTGAACAGATCGGCGCCGGGATAGGCCAGAGCAGGCCGGCGGGCCACTCCCCTCGTCGTTAGGGGCGACGCTTCTCCGGTCGCCCCTAACGACGTGTCCCGGCCCGGGAGGGCCACGACCACCACCGTCTGCGGTAGCGCGGGCAGTTCGCCGGGCCACAGACGGCACAGTCGAGTCCTCTTCGATAGTGCTGGTGGACCGCGCGTGGGTGGCCGCAACGGCAGCGCGCCTCGTCGCGGCCTCGACCTCGGGGTCGACTGATCAGGTCCATGGGTCACCAATCGTACTGACCCAGACCGGCAAGGCGATGCCGCGCCTCGACCGTTCGTGCTAGTTCGTCACGCCGTCCCGGCTTCTACCTTGGTCGCGAGCACATAGTCCTGATCGAAGTACCGGAAGTCCGGGTCGTCGTGGTCAAGGAACCAGGGCGGCTCGCGCGATGTGTCCGTACGACCCGACCACCAGCCGTGGTGGATCGTGCAGGTCAGCCCATGTTCCTCGAACAGCTTCCGGGCGTAGTCCTCTTCGTAGGCGACGGCCAACTCCGGGACGGTGACATCGACCACCCAGTGCGGGCCGAGGCGTGTGAAGCGGAACGAACCCCGACCTGCCTTCATGGCGCGGAGCGATTCGGCGTCCAGGAGGTTGTAGCTGGCACAGCACGTGCCGCCCCGCTTGAGGACCCGCGCGACCTCGGCGATGTAGTGCCGCATGTCCTCAGGAAGCATGTGGGTGAATACGGATCCGAGCACGGCGAGGTCGAACGTCTCGTCATCGAAGGGGAACTGGTACTCGGAGGCCTTCAGCCGCCCGGCGGGGTTGTACTCCTTGTTGAAGATGTCAGCCAGCGTGAAGGCATAGTTCGGGTACTTGGAGGTGATGTTCTCGCTGCACCACCTGATCCCTGACGGGACGATATCGAGACCCTGGTAGGACCCCCCTCCGTCCCGGTAGGAGATCAATGCCACTGCGACGCGCCCCATCCCGGAACCTATGTCCAGGACCTTCGATTCCGGCGTCAGGAATCCGGGTTCGGCGAGACGACGGACAAGGGCCTCGCCGCTGCTCCGAAAATCGTCGACCGAGCCCGTGAAGATCAACGACCTGGGAGGGACCAACTCGTCCCGATTGTTGAGCGCCCGCTCGATCAGGTCCGATGGCAGGAAGTAGAGCTTGCGCAGCGTCCATCGCAGCGACCGCGGCAGCGCCGGCAAGAGCCGGCTGGTGAACCACTGTTGCCTCAGGAGCCAGTTTCGGGAGCCGTAAAGAAGCGCCAGCAGCTTGCGGGTCGGGTTCGCCAAATTCCCTCTCCCTATGCAACGACGGTTTCCGCGGGGCAGCGCATTCTAACTCCGTGCCGGCGCAGGCCTCCTGGTCTCGCCCGGTTCCGCGTAGTCTTCCGCAACGGCGACGCCACGTGCTCCGGCTCTGCGCCGCTGACGCCGGCCGGACCGTTCACGGCAAGGGAGGCTGCGGCACTTGAAGATCTCGGTGGTCCACCCAGGTGAGCTCGGCCCGGCCGAGCTCACCCGATGGCGGCAGCTGCACGGCCACCCGGAGCTGGCCAACCCCTTCCTGGCCCCGGAGTTCGCGGTGTGCGTGGGCCGGGTCCGCCCCGGCGCCCGGGTGGCCGTGCTCGAGGAGGGGCCGGAGGTCGTCGGGTTCTTCCCCCACGAACGGGGCCCGTTCCGGGTCGGCCGGGCGATCGGCGCCGGCCTGTCCGACTGCCAGGGTCTGGTGCACGCCCCCGGCCTGGAATGGGACCCGCGGGAGCTGCTGCGCGGCGCCGGGCTGGACGTCTGGGAGTTCGACCACCTGCTGGCCACTCAGCGCCCGTTCGCGCCCTACCACCGCGCGCGGCGGCCGTCCTCGGTCATCGACGTGAGCGGCGGCTACGAGGCCTGGCTCCAGGACCGCCGGCGGGCCTTCCGGCACAGCATCACCGCCATGGGCCGCAAGCAGCGCAAGCTGGAGCGCGAGGAGGGCGCCGTCCGGTTCCAGTTCGACACCAAGGACCGCCAGGCCCTCGACACCCTGATGCGCTGGAAGTCGGCCCAGTACCGACGGACGGGCCGGTTCGACCGCTTCGCCCGGCCGGCCACCGTTCGGCTGGTCCGCGACCTGCTGGAGACCCGCGCCCCGGGCTGCTCGGGCACCCTGTCGGTGCTGTCGGCCGGCGGCCGGCCGGTGGCCATCCACTTCGGCCTGCGATCGGCGGCCACCCTGGCCTGCTGGTTCCCCAGCTACGACGTGGCCCTGGCCAAGTACTCGCCCGGGCTGCTGCTGCACCTGTTTATGGTCGAGGCGGCCGCCACGGCCGGCCTGCACCGCCTCGACCTGGGCAAGGGCGACGAGGAGTACAAGACGGTGCTGGGCAACCAGCAGCTCACGGTGGCCGAGGGCTGCGTCGAGCGGCCGTCCGCGGTCGCCGTGGCCCGCCGGCTCCAGCACGCCCCGCGCCGGTACGCCACCGACTTCGTGCTCGGCCGGCCGGCCCTGCGCAGCACGGCCCGCCAGCTGCTGCGGCGGGTCGGCCAGCTGCGGAGCGGGAGGTGAGCGGGCCGGGCGTGGAGGAGACGTGGCCTCGATCCTCAGGCCGGGTTGTCGACGGTGACCCAGTCGATCTCGATGTCCTCTGTGCCGCTGGTCCCGGCCGGACATCCTGAGCTCCGGCACTCCTGCTGCAGCACCACCTGCTTCCTTGTGTCAGGCAGTGTCGTCGACGAGCCACGGTAGGTCCAGAGCGGGGTCCTGAGGTCGTCGATGTAGGCCTTGACGACGTGGTCGCGCCGCTCGAACCGCACCGTGTGCCACTGTCGCAGGTCGAACCCGTGACGATGCGAGACCTGGGTGGTGGCCTTGTCCCCGTAGTGCAGGAAGGTGTGGCAGCCGTTGGATTCGCTGCCCTCGCAGTAGTCTTCCTCGCCGCCTTGGGGCCAGCGGGCACCCGGGGGGAAGCGCATCGGGATGATGTGATGGCCGCTCACCCCGTCGCTGACCACGCGGAACCGCACCGTCACCCGCTGGTCGACGCTGGCGAAGGCCTTGTCGAGCATCATGCCGGCGGTGTACCAGCCGGCGCCGCACCCCCCGCTTGTCTCGTACCGCATCAGCAGGTGCATCGAGCCGCCGGACACCGACGCGTGCGACGGTGTCGCGCAGTTACGCGGGCCGGAGCCGTAGGGTCCGTCGTACCAGCTCCAGTGCGCCGGCACGCCGCCGGAGCTGAACTGGTCGTTGACCACGTTGACCCAGCCCTCCGCCGCCCGGAGCGTGGTCGGGCGGCGGCCGCCGGTCGTCGTGGTGGTGGCGCGGCTGGACGCCGTGGCGCTGAGGGCCGTTCGTGGGCGGGTACGCGTCGTCGAGGTCGGCAAGGTGCCCGACGCCTGCGGCGGCGTCGTGGGCGCCGCCGACGTCGCGACGGCCACCCGCGGTGTGGATCGTCCCGCCCCGATCGCGCTCGGGAGGACCAGCAGCAGGCCGATCAGGCTCGCCGCGCAGGCGACGACCGTCACTGCCCGCCTCGACAACGGCGGGCGACGGAATCCGAAGCGCCGGGCGCGGCTGCCCGCACCGCCTCCGGCGGCAACGTGACGGGGGCGAGGTCGGCGCCGGTGGTGGCTGGCCATGGTCGACCTCCTGCCGTCAGGGGAGCGGGCACCTGGCGACCGTCGCAAGCAGATTGGTGGCCGGTCTGGGGGAACCGACGGATCGATCATGCTTTTATCACGGATCATTAGCGAGTGGCAAAGCGCCGGCCATGCGCCGGAACAGCGCCCGTCAATAACACGAGCTCGGCGACGATCGGCCGGTGGTCGCTGCCCTGGCCGAGGCCCTCCCTTACCGATCGCACGCCGATGTCCGGCGAGACCAGGACATGATCCAGGCGCATCAGGGGTGGCAGCGGCCATCGGTTCCGCGGCCAGGTTGTCGCCCATCCCCTGCCACGCCGTTCGTGGGCATCCCCCAGGTGCTCCGAGAGGAGCCGCCGGAAGCTGGAATGGTAGCGGGTGGCGTTGAAGTCACCGGCGACCACCAGGGGTCCGCGATCCCGGCGGATCTCCTCCTCGACCCACCGTAGCTGGGCCTGC
The DNA here is from genome assembly GCA_035649455.1 of Acidimicrobiales bacterium. Classification (GTDB taxonomy): domain Bacteria; phylum Actinomycetota; class Acidimicrobiia; order Acidimicrobiales; family VFJN01; genus ZC4RG19. The sequence goes on along the minus strand of DASRJN010000636.1, from coordinate 13,547 downwards.
CACCGGACCCGGTCGTCGCCCAGCGGGGCGACGGTGTGGACCGTGTAGAGCTGGAGCCGGTGGCGACCGACGAGGATCGAGGCCTTGATGACCGCCATGCCGCGGACATCCTGCACCTGGCTGTCGGCGACCGGCAGGCGCGACCAGAGACCGATCCCGGACGGGCTGTTGCGAAGCTCGGTGACGGCATAGGGGAAGCGGGCAAGCACGCCGGCGCGCTGCAGGCCGGCGGCACCGTCGGGGTCGATCTCCTGCAAGGCGACGAGGTCCGGCGCGGCGGCCCGGATCTCCTCCCCGATCCGCCCCAGGTCACGGTTGCCGTAGTGGACGTTGGCGCTGAACAGCCGCAACGCCGGCAGCGTCCCGACCGGTGACGGGGCACGGAGGGGCGCGCCCAGCCCGGACAGCGCGGAGCACAGGTGCGCCGCGGCCGCGGCGGCAGACACCACCGCCAACGGCCGCCGGCGTTGCCACAGCCCGATCCCAAGCGCCACCAGGGCCGGCGGGCCAAGCAGCGGCGTCAGGCCGGCGGCGAGCAGCAGGAGCGGCGACGACTCCTCCAGCCGTGCCGCTCGGGCGGCGGCACAGACCGAGAGCGGCACCGTGATCAGCCAGCCGATCACCGCCGGCAGCCTCGCCCGAGACCCGCTCGGGTCTGGTGAGGATGGCCGGCCGCGGGCCGGCTCGGCGGCCCATCTCACGAGACCTCCGACAACTCGTCGACCAGCACGAATGGTGCTCGCCCTGGCGGTCGTCGCCCTCGCAACAGGTGGCGGACGAGGAGCACGGCGAGCACGGCGACCGCGGCCTGGCCGATCGTCCAGGCCAGGGCCGCGCCGGTAGCGCCCAGCCCGGGGGTCAGGCGCCAGGCCAGCGGAAGCACCAGCATCGTCAGGGCGGCGTGCAGCGCGACCACCCGCGACGGCCGTCGCTCGGCCCGGGCGGCGCAGATGGCCAGCGTGATCACGACCCGGAACAGCGAGCCCAGGAGCAGGAGCCGGAAGGCCTCCACCGACGCGGTCGCGTAGCCGGCGCCGAAGAGGGTCAGCACCAGCGGTGCCGCGACGATCCCCCCGGCGACCAGCAGGCCCATCAAGGCGAAGGTCCGCAGGAGGACACGTCGGAACATGCTGGGGAGCTGATCCTGGGTATGCGCGCCCTGGACGGTCAACGACATGCCCACGTTGACGGCCACCAGGTCCAGCGACTGCGCGAGCATCCAGGGAATGTAGAAGTGCCCTGCCGTCTCCGCACCGGCCTGCTCCATCACCAGGATCGGGAGGAGCACGCTGTTCATCTGGGCGAGCAGCATGCCGAGGCCGTCGCTGGCGACATAGCGGCGGAACAGGTGGGTCCCCCGGGCGGGCTCGGTGCCGTACGCCTCCAGATGCGCCGGGATGAAGATCTGGAAGACGGCGAGCGACACCGGAACCACCGCCAGCGCGGCCGGCACGATCCAGGAGACCAGGATCCCGTAGCCGCCGAGGCTGGCGGCCAGTGCCAGCACGAGGACCAGCTTGACCGCGCTGTAGAGGATGTTCTCGAGCGGGACCCAGACCGCCCGGCCGAGCCCGGTGAGCACGCTGTCCTGCAGCGCGAACAGCGACCAGGCGAGGACCGCGGCCACGAACAGGGCCGCCACGCCCGGATGCTGCAGGTCCCGTAGCTGCCCTGACAGGCGCGGCGCCGCCACCACGAACGCCGTCGCGAACGCCAGGGCGAGCGCGGTCGCCAGGGCGTAGGCGCGCTTCACCAGCCCACCGGTCGCCGCACCGGCCCGCGGCAGGAACCCGCCGAGGGCCCCCTCGAGGCCGAGGTGGCTGAGGGTGGCCAGCGCCATCATCGCGGAGATGAGCGCGGCGTTGAGGCCGACCACCTCGGGGGAGGTGAGCCGCGCGGCCAAGGTCCAGTAGGCCACGCCGATCAGCGAGGTGACCCCGCTGTTGAGGAGCAGCGCCAGCGCGTCCCGGTAGAGCGGCGTCCGCAGCCCTCGCCGCAGCTCCCGCCCCACGGACGGTGCCGGCGCTCCCCTTGCGCCGGGCCGCCGCCCCAGGGATCCGCCGTTCATGCGGTGAATTCCTGCTGGACCGCCGCTCTGGTCTGGAGGCGACGGTCGCGCCGACCGGCCAGCAGCTCGTCCAGGAGCCTCACCTGCCGGTCGGCCTGCCGCTCCAGCGTGAAGGTGGTGACGACCTGGGCCCTGGCCGCGCCTGCCAGGTGGGCCCGCAGGCCGGCGTCGGTCAGGACCCGACCGATGCAGGCGGAGAGGTGGGCCACGTCGTCCTGGCGGGCCAGCAACCCCGTCTCGCCGTCGCGGACGATCTCCGAGGTGCCCGAGGCGGGGTAGGCGACCACCGGGGTGCCACATGCCTGCGCCTCCAGCACGGAGAGCCCGAGCGCCTCGCGGGAGCTGGCCTGCACGAGCACGTCGGCGCTGCGGAGCACCGCGGCGATCTCCTGGCGAGGCCCGAGGAACCGGACCCGGTCGCCGAGCAGCTCGGCGCCGAGCAGCCGCAGCCGCCGGGCCAGGCCCTCGCCGGTGCTGCTCGTGCCGACGATGGCGAGCTGTGCTCGCCCGAGGTCGCCGTCGAGCGCCGCGACGGCCCGGATGATCTGGTCGACCCCCTTGCGCGGGTCCAGGCGGCACATGGCCAGGACGATCGGCGCCGACGGGTCCCTCGCCAACTCCCGCCGGATGTCCGGCTGCGCCGGTCCTGGCGACAGCGCCATCGGGTCGACGCCGTTGTGGATCACCGTCACGCGCGACCTTGCCCGCTCCGGCAGGCAGCCGACGACCGGGTTGCTGACGGCCACCGACACGTCGGCGACCCGGACCGCCGCGGCGCGCAACCGGCCGGCGACGCCGGGCAGGAGGTCGTGCAGGTGGAGGACCACCGGCAGGCGGGCGAGCCTGCCGCCCAGGGCCGCCTCCAGGTGTGACCAGTGCGCGTTGGCGTGGATGCAGTCGACCTGCAGCGCGGACCCGAGAGCGGCGATGCGGTGGGCGTTGGCCGCCGTCCGGGCCAGCTCGCGGGTGAGCAGCAGGGGCGAGAAGGGCCCCCGGTCGCCGTGCCGCCGTATCTTCCGTTCTGGCGGGACGGGGAAATGAACGTGCGGGCGGCCCTGCTGGCGCCATGCCCTCGCCACCGCGCTGCTCTCCGGGGCGGCGAGGACCTGGTCGTAGCCCTTCGCCTCCAGCAGGGGCGCGAGGCGGAGAAGGTACTGCTGCGCCCCCCAGAGCCCTTCGCCCGGCTGTTCGACGACGAGCACGCGAGCGCGTCTGCCCCGCGTCGGTGGCGCGAACCGGGTGGAGGTCACCGGCTCGTTGCTCCGTTGGACGGATCCCTGGCGGGAGGTGCCTGCACCAGCTGGAAGATCGTGGTGTCGGCGTCGCGGTACCAGACACGGAAGCGCCCGGATCGCGACAGCGCCCGCTCCAGCTCGTCGAGCGAGCCGCGCGGCAACAGGTCCAGGACCTGGGAGGTCACCTTTCCGTTCCTGCTCACCACCAGGAAGGCCGACTCGCCTCCGCCGTAGTCCCGCATCGCCTGCGCGATCACGGGAATGTGCCGGTCGCCGAGCAGCTTGTGCCGCAGCGACGGCTTCACGGTGAGCAGGCTGGGGTCGGCCTCGCCGATCGTCAGCCGGAACTGCTCGTAGTTGCCGGCCAGGCGGACCGGGAACTGGGGTGACGCGATCATCAGCATGGAGTGAGTCGGCGCGTGGTCGTAGAAGTACTGGCTGGCGGCGACCTCGCCGGGACGCACCTCGTTGGTGGCCGCCATCCCGAAGTACGCGGGCAGGAACAGGAATACCAGCAGCGCAAGCGGCAGCAGCAGGCGGGGCACGGTCCTCACCGATGACCAGTCGTCCCCGCCCGGTCGCAGCGCGAAGGCGGTGAGCAGCGCGAACCAGGGCAGCGAGAACAGGAAGACGCGGTAGATCGCCTCGCCGCCGTAGGTGTCGGCGAGGGCGATGAAGGCGGGCGCGACCGCCAGGGCGGCGATGCCCAGGTTCTTGTAGCCGGCGCGAAGCCGGCGGACGGCTCCGACGAGGCCCAGCCCCCAGATGGTGAGGCTGAGGAGGCGTGCGGCGTGGGCGCACAGGACGCGGCCCGGCTCGCCGGCCAGCCCATTGAGCCCGACGGCGGCGGTGCGGACGTTCTTGAGCGGCTCCCCGGCCGACCCCAGCAGCCCGTAGTACCGCTCGACGAAGCCCAGGCGCGGCAGCAGGTAGCCGAGCGCCATGACGGTGAACAGGACCACCAGCAGGCGGGGGCGCACGACCCCGAGGAAGGTGAGCACGGCCAGGCCGGCGATCAGCATGTACGGGGTGAGCTGGTGGGTGGTCACGATGAGGGCGAACAGCGCGATGGCGATGTTGCGCGCCGTCCGCCGGCCGACGCGCTGGCTGCCGGCGGGCTCATCCTCGGGGGCGGTGCCGGAACGTCGCCGCCGCCCGAGCCGGGCCACGAATGCCGCGGCGCGGTTGAGCCAGCGGGCCATCCACGCCCGGTCGGGAGCGATCAGGAGCCAGCGGAGGATCACGCCGCACAGTCCCAGCGACAGCGTGAAGGCGAACGCCTGGGGCGAGAAGTAGTCCTGTGCGACCCAGTTGGCCGCGAAGAACACGAAGATGGCGGTCCAGACCAGCTGGAGGTCTCGGCTCAGGGACCCGAAGACGTAGCGCAGCAGCACCAGGTTGCAGGCGTTGAAGAAGACCTGCGCCCAGGCCGCGTACTCGAGCGGCCGTGTGCCGGCCACGCGGCCGAACCACGCGCTGAGCGTGAAGAAGGCCGGCCAGTTCTGGTAGATGTCCACCGAGGTGTCGAGTCGGCCGTGCAGGTCGATGTACTCGACGACACCGAAGTGCTTGTAGACCCACGGGTAGAAGGGCTCCGAGAAGATCAGCGGCATCGTGCCGTGCAGGAACACGATCAGCGCGAGGGCATGGCCGGCGAGCACCGCCTCGCTGCGTCGGGGAGCGCACACGGCGGCGACGAAGCTGGCCACGAGGAGCGCCAGCGCCGCGAAGAAGCTGAGCGGAAGGACTGGCAGCAGGCCGTAGTCGTCGAGGGCTCCCACCCGAATCCGGCCGACGGAGAAGCACCACAGCCCGACACAGGCGCACAAGGAGAGGACCTGGGCGGTCAGCGGCCAGCGCAGCCGTCGGCTCGACGCCGGCGCGGATCGGGCTCCTGGCTCGGGGGGACCCACGCCCTCGAACCGCTCCTGCAGGTCGATGGCGTTCACGGGCGGCCCACCCTGCCAGCGTGACGGCGACGGTGCTGCCGGCGTCCCAGGCCGTAGGCGATCGGCCCCCAGGCGAGGCCAAGACGCTCCGCGGTCAGGACCGTTCGGGGCAGCTCGGCGGGACGCTCCACCCTCTTGGCGATGCCGCGCAGGTGGCGGAGCCCTCCCGGCAGCCGGACGAGTACGTCGCGGGCGGTGCGCCGGTCGCTCAGGTACTTGGTCGCGAAGGCGGCCAGCCCCACACCATAGTTGAACAGCTGGCGCCGCAGCTGGTCGAGCTCGGCGCGGTGGTGATGCCAGCCGATCGCCGCCGGCTCGTAGGCGATCGCGTGCCCGGCCAGGATGGTCCGGACGAACAGGTCCAGATCCTCCCCGGCGCCGGCAGGCGTGCCGGGCCCGAGCGCCTCGTCGAATCCGCCCAGGCGACGGAGCACCGCCGTGCGGAAGGCGCAGTTGGCGCCGGTCCCGAACTGCCCGGCGGTGTAGGGGTGCAGAGGGGAGGCCTGCACGTCGGCGTGCCGGTCGTAGCGGCGCGGCGTGCAGGTGACGGCCCACGAGACCCGCCGGTCGAAGTACCGCTGCTCCGCGGTGTCGAGGCGCGCCGAGGGGACCAGGCCGGTGACGCAGGCGACCGACGGGGAACGGTCGAAGCCCCGCACCACGCCGTCGAGCCAGCCAGGATCCACCACCACGTCGTCGTCGGTGAAGGCGATCAGCTCGCCTCGGGCCTCCTCCAGCCCCCGGTTGCGGGCACACGAGACCCCGGGACGGAGCTCCCGCACGTACTGGACCGGCGCGGCCTGGCCGAACCGCTGTTGGACGACCGCCAGGGTCTCCCGGGTCGACGGGGCGTTGTCGACGATCACGACCTCGAACGGCGCATAGGTCACCGCCGCCAGCGCCCGCAGGCAGCGGGCCAGGCTCTGTGGGCGGTCCCGGGTGGCCACCACCACGGTGACCAGCGGCCCGCCCGGGCCGCCGGCCGGCCGCCGCCGGCAGCGCGGGTCGGGCACCGTCCCCACCCCGGCCGCCGTGATCGAGGCGACCGGGGTGAGCCCGTCCTCGACCAGATGGGCATGCACCTCGCCGCCGAGCCGCTCGCAGACCTGCCCGGCGATCGCAGACGCCGCCAGCCGGCCGTCCACCAGCGGCAGGGTGACAAACCCGAGCGGCTGGCCGTGCAGCCGGACGAGCAGCCGCACGGCCGCGTACGGCGGGCCGGGGCCGGCCGGGGCGGCGATGTCGCCGATGCCGTTGGACAGCTCGACCTGCCCGACCAGGACCGCGTCGCCGGTCGACGCAGGCGCGGGCGCCGGTCCGGGGCCGGGGGCTAGCCGGCGGGCCATCTCGGAGCACCGCGCCGGGACGAGGCGAGACGACCGGCGAGGTCGAGGAGCAGCACGACGGCGGACGCGGCGGCGAGCCCGGCCGTGAGCGGCAGCGGGTGCCACGCCCCCAGCCAGGCCATGGCCAGGGTCGCGGCGGCCATGATGGACAGGCTGAGCACCAGGGTCAGGGCCAGGACCTCGTCGGGCTCCCGGAACGGGAGCAGGCTGACGAGGGCGCCGCCCGGCACCAGGCAGGCGAACGCCACGGTGGCGAGCACGCGCGGCAGGCCATCGACGTCCCACCCGATCAGCACGACGAGCAGCCCGGTCACCGCGAGCAGGGCCAGGTCGAAGCCGACCCTCCAGGCGTCGTGGCGCGAGGTGGCCTGCTTCATCCGCCGCCTCCCACGCCGGACGGGCGTCGGGCGCCCGGTCGGTTGGTGGCGTTGCCCCCACCCGCCGACCGGCGGGCCAGCCCGTAGGTGATCGGGCCGCGCAGCATGCCGGCCAGCTCAAGCAACGTCAGCCGGGCGGGATAGCCCGGGCCCTTGCTGCGGTTCTTCGTCGACCTGGGATGGACGGCGTAGGCCAGACCGGCCGGCAGGCGCCGGAGGATCGCCCGGCGCTCGTCACGGCCACCGGCCAGCCGTTTGCTGAGCGCGGCGCTGAGCCCGATCCCGTACCGGTGGATCTGCCGCGACAGCCCCGGCAGGTCGAGCTGATGCGGATGCCATACCAGGGCACGCGGCTGGTAGACGAGCCGGTGGCCGGCGCGGAGAACGTTGAGGTAGGCGTCGAGGTCCTCGCCGCCGCGGGCGGGGGTGCCCGCGCCCAGCTCCACGTCGAACCCCCCGAGCGCTCGCAGCACGCCGGTCCGGAAGGCCGTGTTGGCCCCCGACCCGAAGCGTCCGGCGGCGTACGGGAAGAGCGCGTCCGGCGGGCGGTTCAGCATGAGGTCGAAGGACCGCCGCTGGAAGCCCTTGCTGAAGCCGCCGAACAGCTCGAACAATAGCTGCGCCGGGGTGTCCAGCTCCAGGGGGAGAATCAGCCCGGTTACGCAGGCGGTGTCCGGGTCGTCGAGGAACACCTGCCCAAGGGATGACAACCAGTGCCGGTCGACCGTCACGTCGTCGTCGGTGAACGCCACCAGCGCCCCGTGGGCATGGGCCAGCCCGGCATTGCGGGCCGCCGACAGCCCCACCCGAGGCTCGGCGAGGTAGCGCACCCGCGGGTCGGCGCCGTACCGCCCGGTGACGGCCTCGCGGGTGAAGCCGACGCCGGGACGGTTGTCCACGACGATCAGCTCGAAGCTCGGATAGGTCTGGACGAGCAGGTCCTCCAGTGTCCGCAGCAGCTGGAAGGGCCGGTCGCAGGTGGTCACGACCACGCTGGCCAGCGGGACGTCCCGGGAGGCGAAGGCCCGCTCGGGGACGCAGGGCGGCGCCTCCTGTGGCGGCAGCCCGGCGGCCGAGAGCCGCCGGGCCGACGGCTCGCCGTCGGCGGCGAGATGGCGGGCGATCTGGGCGTGGAACCGGTTCCAGACGGCCCGGGCCAGGTCCCAGGCCGGCAGCCCGGCCGGCAGGTCGAGGGCGAGCAGCCCGAGCGGTTCCCCGTGCAGCCGGACGAGGACGAGCGCTTGGCGGTAGGGCACTCCGTCCGGCGAGGTGGTGGCGAGCAGGTCCGGGATCGTTCCCGCCAGCTCCAGCTCGAACACCCGGATCGGCGGCCGCAGCCCCTCCAGCGGCGCGGCCGGCTCGGAGGTCGCGATCGGCCCCGGCGGCAACGTTCGAGGTGCGTCGAGCGCTCGTGCCTGGCTCATGGTCATCTGACCTCCCGCCGCAACCGTCGGCGCACGCGCCGGTAGGACCGGTACGCCCGGGTCCTCCGCCGCTCCCTCGCCCAGGCGGCCGGGGCGCCACGTCCCTGGAACAGCTGCCCGATGCGCTCGACGGTGGTGCCTGCGGTGACGGTGATCCGCGCGATCGCGAACGGGTCGTCGCGGTCGTGCGAGAACGCGTCCTTGACCGCGGCCGCCGAGTCGAAGCCCGCGTCGACGACCATCTGGCGGACCTGCCGGTCGTGGTCGCCGTGCGGGTAGGCAAAGCTGCGCGTGGGCTGCTGCAAGAGGTCCTCCAAGTCCGCCTTGGACCCCTGGACCTCGTCGCGGAGCCGCCCCCGGGCAAGCTCGTCCAACCGGGGATGCGTGCGGCTGTGCGCGCCAACCTCGACCGAGCCGCCGAAGGACTGCAGCTGCCGTCGCGTGAGCATCCGGGCCGCGCCGATCTGCCCGGTCGTCATGTAGAGAGTTGCGGGGAGGCCGGCGATCCCCAGCCGCTCGGCGGCGTCGAGGAAGTCGGCATACCCGTCATCGAAGGTGACCACGACCGGCAGCTCGGGGAGCCCCGAGCCGTTCCTGAGGCAGGCCGCGAACTGCGAGACGGTGAGGCCGACCCGCCCGGCGTCGCGGAGGACGCCCAGGTGGTCGGCGAACTGGCCCGGCGTCACGGTGAAGCGTTCCAGGCCGGGCGGCGGCCGCGCGGTCACCGCATGGTAGAGCAGTACCGGGACGAGCCTCATGGCGTGCCGCCTCGGTCCGCCGTGCCCCGGGCGAGACGACCGCGCACGTAGCCGGCGCCGGTGAGCACGAGCCCGACGACGATGGCGGCCGCACTGGTGATCCCGGCCGCTCGCCGTCGCCGTCGCGGGTCCAGCCCCCGGACGATCCCGCGGGGCAGCACCGACCGCACGTAGCGACGCTCGGTCTCGAGCGCGTCCCTGGCCCCGACCAGCCGGGAGACCATGGCCTTGGACAGGCCCTCGGCGTAGCAGCGGGCGCAGAAGTAACGCCAGGCCGCCCGGTCGTCGGTGACGCGGTGGTGGACGACCGCAGTCGGCTCGTAGAGAAGCTGGACTTCGGTGCGCCACTGCCGCAGCCGGATCCCGAGCTCGGTCTCCTCGCAGCCGAGGGGATGGGTCCCGACCCGTCCCAGGCCGTCAGTGAACCCGCCGACCGTGTCCAGGGCATCCCGGCGGAACGACATGTTCGCGCCGATGAGGTTCCGCACCGGCGCCGGCGCCGTTGGCATCCCCACGAACGTGCAACCGACCACCCAGTCGAACTCCGGCGGGAGCCACGGAGGGCGTCGCCCCGGCCAGACAGGCGTGACGGCCCCACCGACACCGACCACCAAGGGGCTCCGGTAGCCGGCGGCAAGGCGTTCCAGCCAGTCGGGCTGCGCCCTGGCGTCGTCGTCGAGGAATGCGACGACGTCGCCGATCGCGTGGGACACTCCGGTGTTGCGTCCCCCGGACAGTCCCCTGCGACCGCTGTTGGGGACGACCACCAGCTCCGGGAACGCGACGCGCGCCCGCGCGAGCAGCGACGGGTTGTGGTCCACGACGAGGATCGTGCGTACGGGTGGGCGAGTCTGTACCCGGATCGAGGCCACGGCGCCGAGGATGTCGTCCCACCGTCGCTCGGTGTAGGCGCAGATCACCACAGAGATCCGGAGACCCACCCCAGCGACTGGCGACCGGATCCTCGTGCCCGTGGTCAACTGGCTACCGAGGCGGGACAGAGATGCGGCCAGTCATGCTCCGGGCACCGCTGGATCGCCTGCTCCTGGCGCGCTGTCCACATGGCCGCTCCAAGGCGATTCCCCCGACGCTCGATCGCGATCGTCCGGAGCACCCGGAGCCCGTCGGAGAACGCGTTGAGGTTGCTCACGCCGTGCAGGCGGTTCTGCTCGAAGCTGGCCACCTCGGTCACCCGCAGGCCCGCCTTGGCGATCCGGACGTTGATGAGCGTCTCGACCTCGAATCCATCCCCCCACAGCCGCCGCTCCTCGTCACCGTCCAGTGACCGGCCGGGGTCCAGGCCGAGCAACGGCAGGCAACCGGACCAGAAGGCGTTGTACCCGTAGCAGAGATCGGAGTAGCTGGTGCCGTAGAGCGCATTGACCACCGCGCTGAGCAGGCGGTTGCCGGTACGGCGCAGCCGGGTCAGGTCGGTGCTGCCACCGCCCTCGATGAACCGGGATCCCTTGGCGAAGTCGGCGCCCGCGACAAGGGCGTCGACGAAGCGCGGGATCTCGGCCGGGCTCGTCGAGCCATCGGCGTCGAGCATCACGATGATGTCGCCGCGGCAGGCGGAGAAGCCACAGGCCAGCGCGTTGCCCTTGCCACGACGGTTCTGACGGACGATCCGGATGCCCGGCCACAGGGCCATGGCGACCTCGACGGTGCCGTCGCGCGAGTTGCCGTCGACCAGCACGACCTCAAAGAGGTTGCGGGGAAGCTGGGCGAAGACGTGGGGGAGGTTGCGGGCCTCGTTCAGGGCAGGAATGACAAGGCTCACACGGGGGGACGAAGTTGCCATAGCCTCAATCAGCGCTAGGGAACGGACGTTCCGCTCGGACAGGGGTGGCTGCTCACGTCGTGGCTGTCCAGCATGCAGACGGTCTGGTCGAGCATCACCTCTGGGACCGGAAGGGGACTTGCCGTTGGGGTGGGATGTGGCTGATGCGGACAGCGACGTGTGTTCTGTCCTGAAGAAGCGCCGAAGCGGGCCGGAGAGTTACAGCAGGATGCAACCTGTTCTGATCCGATAGGCTCCCCCACCCGATGACATCGATCCCTCGACGCTGGCGCCCGCACGTGGCGCTCGCCGTCGCGATCGCGCTGTTGCTCCTGGGCGTCGGCCTGGCGAATGGGCAGCGTGACCGCAGGCGTCCGCCGGCCGACGTCGGGCCCACGGTGCAGCAGCCTGCTCAGCTGCCCCTGGGTGGGCCGCTCACGTCCTGGGTGGCGCGCATCGTGGCAGGACCCCGGACGCTTGTCGACGCACGCGGCCATCGGTGGCTACCCGACAGCGGATACCTGGGCGGATGGTCCTCGGTCACCAAGGCACGCATCGAGGGGACCAGCAGCCAGAGCATCTACCAGCACGAGCGCTGGGGCATGCGCGGGTACCTCATCCCCGTGCCCGCGCCGGCCACCTACGCGATCAACCTGTACCTCGCGGAGACAACATTCTCCACGCCACGCCAACGGGTCTTCGACGTCAGCGCCGAAGGCGTGGTGACGGCATCCGACGTCGACATCATCGAGGCTGCCGGAAGGAACCATGCCCACCACGTGAGCTTCACCGCCGCGGTGACCGATGGACGACTCGACCTTGGCTTCGTCAGCAAGATCGACCACGCAAAGGTCAACGGGATTGAAGTCACATTCCTGCGGCATTCGACGGCGGCCCGGCGCCTGGTCTGGTCGGATGAGTTCAACGGTATGCAGAACTCGTCCGTTGACAGCCGTCGTTGGCGCCATGAGACCGGCGGCGCCTGGGGGGAGGGCGAGCTCCAGTCCTACACGCCCCGGAAGTCCAACTCCCATCAGGACGGACGTGGTCGTCTCATGATCGTCGCCCGTGCGGAGCGGTTCAGGGGAATGGACTCCATCACGCGGGACTACACCTCGGCCAGGATCAGCACCCAGGATAGCTACTCCTTCCGGTACGGCCTGTTCGAAGCTCGCCTGCAGCTGCCGGTCGGGCGGGGAGTCTGGCCGGCATTCTGGGCGCTGGGCACCGACATCGATCGTCTCGGCTGGCCCAGGTGTGGTGAGATCGACGTGATGGAGCATCTGGGGCAGGAGCCGACCACGGCGTCCGGCACGATCCACGGCCCCCGAGACGACGGTGGCGCGAACGCAGACTACAAACCAGGCCGCTCCATTGTGCACACCACCCCATTGGCACGAGCATTCCACACCTATGGTGTGCAATGGCTGCCAGGCAGCATCCAGTTCTCTTTCGACGGTCGTCCCTACTGGTCGATCACTGCCGCGGACCTGCCGGCAGGATCGCGCTGGGTGTTCGACCATCCGTTCTTTCTCGTTCTCAACATCGCAATCGGGGGAGAGTGGGCTGGACGTCCCGATGCCAGCACGACGTTCCCCCAGGCGCTGCTGGTGGATTACGTCCGGGTCTATCAGTGACCTCCGACGGAGCGGCGCTGGTCAACCACGGCCATCGCCGGCAGATGGGGCGGCGAGCGCCGTCGCCCCGCAACGGTAGGCTCGCTGGCGACGTTCCTCTGCGTGGAGGTCGTCACGAGCGGAGGATGAGGACGAGCCTATGCGGGCAGAGCTTCGTAGCGCGTTTCGGACCCCGCAGGCCGGCGCGGCCATCGCCGCGCTGGGGGTGCTGGCGGCCATGGTGGCCCTCTCCGCCACCCCCGTGGAGGCGGCGACGCTGCCGCAGGGCTTGTGGATGAGACCGTCTGGAGCGGCCTGACCAACCCGGTGAACATCGAGTTCGCCCCAGACGGCACGGTGTTCGTCGCCGAGAAGGGCGGCGAGATCAAGGTGTTCGACAGCGTCTCGGCGCCACCCCGTCCGCCTTCGGCACCGGTCTGGCTCCGGCGGTGCACGACTTCTGGGACCGGGGGCCTGCTCGGCCTGGCGATCGACCCGCAGTTCCCCACCCGGCCCTATGTCCATGTCCTGTACACCTATGACCATGTGCTCGGGTCCAGCAACCCGTCACCCCGCTGGGGCGATGGCTGTCCGAACCCGCCTGGCGCCACCGAGCAGGGCTGTGTGGTCAGTGGCCGGCTGTCCCGGCTGACCGCCGACTCGACCGGCAAGCCGATGGTCCCGGGCAGCGAGCGGGTGGTGATCCAGGACTGGTGCCAGCAGTTCCCCAGCCACTCGGTCGGCGACCTGGCCTTTGGTCCCGACGGTGCCCTGTATGTGGGCGGTGGGGATGGGGCCAGCTTCAACTACCTCGACCACGGTCAGACCGGCAATCCCTGCGGCGACCCATGGGTGGCGCCGGCATCGGCGACGACCAGGGGGCGCCCTGCGCTCCCAGGACCGGCGCAGCTCCGGCGACCCGGTCACCCTGGACGGCACGGTCATCCGCATCACCACCCGACCAGGCACCAGCGAGGCCTGGCTGGGCGACGTC
>DASRJN010000635.1:0-3260 GCA_035649455.1 Acidimicrobiales bacterium | reverse complement strand
GGATCATCGCCCTCGACGCCGACCAGCGCCGCCTCGTCGCCGAGCGGGACGAGGTCCGCAGCCAGATCAAGGTCATCTCGAAGGATGTGGGCCGGCTCCGGGGCCAGGGCCAGACCGACGAAGCCGAGGCCCGCATGGCCGAGTCACGCGAGCTGGGCGAGCGGGAGAAGCGCCTGGCGGCCGAGGCCGACCGGCTGGGCGACGAGATCCGGGCCCTGCTGCTGCGGGTGCCCAACACCCCCAGCGCCGACGCCCCCGACGGTGCCGGCGAGCAGGACAACGTGGTGCTGCGCACCGAGGGTTACGACCCGGCGGCCTACGGCGACCACCAGCGGGTCCCGCACTGGGACATCGGCGAGGCGCTGGGCCTGCTCGACATCGCCCGGGCCACCAAGATCTCGGGCTCCATGTTCGTGATGTACCGCGGCTGGGGCGCCCGGCTGCTGCGGGCGATGGTCCAGCTCAGCCTGGATCGCAACGCCGACGCCTACGAGGAGGTGCGGCCCCCGACGCTGGTGCTCACCGACACGATGGTGTCGACCGGGCACCTGCCCAAGTTCGCCGACGACGCCTACCACGTCGAGCGGGACGACCTGTGGGCCATCCCCACCGCCGAGGTGCCGCTCACGTCGCTGCACCGCGACGAGGTGCTCGACGAGGCCACCCTGCCGCGGCGCTACACGGCGCACACGTCGTGCTTCCGGCGGGAGGCGGGCTCGGCGGGCAAGGACACCCGCGGCCTGCTGCGCACCCACGAGTTCGACAAGGTCGAGCTCCTGGCGGTGGCGGCGGGCGCCGAGCAGGCCATCGCGGCCCAGGAGGACGTGCTGGCCCGCAGCGAGGCGCTGCTGCGCACCCTCGGCCTCGCCTACCGGGTGGTCGACCTGTGCACCGGCGACCTCGGCGGCTCGGCCGCCCGCACCTGGGACCTGGAGGCCTACGCCCCCGGCGTCGACCAGTGGCTCGAGGTGTCGTCGGTCTCATGGTTCGCCGATTACCAGGCCCGGCGGGCCAACGTCCGCTACCGCCCCGAGGGCGCCAAGGGCACCGAGATCGCCCACACGGTCAACGGCTCGGCCATGGGCTGGCCCCGCACCGTAGCCGCCTACCTGGAGACCCATCGCCAGCCCGACGGCACGATCGCCCTGGTCGACGCCCTGCGCCCCTACCTGGGCGGTGCCGAGCGGATCCCCGTGCCCTAGGCCCTCGCGGCCTGTGACACACGGTTCAGTAGCGGACCTCCGTGTCCGTGTCGGAGAAGCCCAGGCTTCCGGGCCGATCCCCGACCGTCCGTCCGACCAAGTCAGCGATGTCACCCAGTGTCGACGGCATATGTGCCGCGTCGCTCACGCGGCGAATGACCCGGCGGAGCAAGAGCCGAGTACGAGTCGACCCGACGATGTCGACGTACCCGTCCAGGTCTCTCAGGACGAGTTCGAGGTCGCTCCAAGCGCCGAGCGTGGCGAGCGCGTCGGCCAGGTGGGCCAAGTCGTTGTAGACCACTCGCGATCGCTCAGTGATGCCGGCGGCAGCCCGGATCGCAGCCCGACACTCAACGGCCTCACGGTACGCGTCGGCTGCTGACTGCCAGTCACCCAGCTCGGCGTGGAAGGTGCCCCTGTGCCACGCCAGCTCGGCGCCGTCGATCCACCACGACCACCAGGGATCGTCATCACGGGTGCCGTCCCCCAGGAGGACCCGAGCACGGTCGAAGCTTTGGACGGCCCGTTGGCTTTCGCTCATCTGGGCCAGTGCGCGGGCGCGGCGCAGTTCGAACAACGCTGCGATGCGTGGTGATGTCACCTGGTCAGACACGTAGTCCACGACAGCCAAGGCCTCGACCGGGCGGCGCAGGGCCAAGTCGACCATGGTCAGGTTGGACAGGAGGAAGCGGACCATCGACAGGTCTCCAGCCATCTCGGCGAGGTGGAGAGCGTCCAGAGACAGTGAACGGGCGAGACCGAGGCGAGCGGCGTCATACGCCACCCACCCGGCGACTTCGCCGGCTTCGGCTACAGCCGACAGATGCCCTCAAGTCGGCACCTGCTTCGATCGGGACGATCGGAACAACCGCACGGCAAGCGGCACCACATCGTCGCCACCAAACCGGCCATCGAGGTCCACGAGGCGGGCGACGTCGGAGCGAAGCCGCCGCTCGACGTCATCGTCAAAGGCCAGGCCGGGCCCTGCGCTCTCGTCGTTCACGAGACTGGTGCGGTTGGCGTAGGCCGCCTCCAGACGGTCCACCTCCCCCGGAGCGATGCTCAGGATGAGGGACAGCTGTCGCCGGTTGCGCGGATAGAGACCTTGCTCGCCGCGGACCCACCGACCCGGTGTGGCCGGGTGGACTCCCATGCGCTCGGCCAGCTCGGCATAGCTGAGGCCGGCTCGGCGTAGTTGGCTCTCCAGCCAGTCCCGCCGTCGTGGCACCGGTGGCAGCGTAGAAGCCTGCAGCCGGACACGACGCGAACAACGCGCGTGGACGTTGTAGCGACGTGCGGCGCCACCGAGCGACGCTGCCCGATGCTGTCAGCCCCTCGATGGAGGTAGTCCGCGATGACCGCTGTCATGTCCCCGATCGAGTTCGATCACCTGGTCCAGGTGGTCAGGCACCGCGCGTTGGGGTGTCGGGCCGAGTGCTGGTGCGGCTGGGCGGGCCCGTGGTGCGACGACTACGCCATCGCCGACGCGTTGGCCCAGGATCACCGTAGGGTTGCCGCCGGTCCCGCCACGGCCCTCGACGCGACCCTCGGCGGGCTGCTGGACCTCCAGGACGACCTGGCCGACACGGTGATCTGGCTGGCCGAGAACTGGTCTTCGGATCTGCCGGTCCCACATGCCTGCCCGCAGACCAAGCACCTCGACAACGGCGAGTGTGTCGCCGGCCTGGGGCTGCACATCCACTGCTCGACGGGCGACGAGTTGGTGGCGCTCGCTGACTTGCTCGCCGCTCCGGTCGTGGCCGACACCCAGCCCGACAAAGACGGTCACCGCTACCAGCGCGCGACGCGGACGTTCGGGCGCGTACACATCGAGGCGCACACCAACGCGGCGCCAACGGAGGTCGGGGCCCTCAGCGGCTGAGGTTGCGGTAGGCCGGCAGCTGTGGCAGGGCGAAGGACCTAGCGGCAGTTGCGGCAGCGGCCGGAGAGGGCGAAGTGCTGGGGGGCGAGCTCGAAGCCGTGCTCGTCCCGCAGCTGGTCGGCCAGCGAGTCGAGGGCGCCGTAGGGCACCTCGACCACCGTCCCGCACCCGGAGCA
>DASRJN010000634.1:0-2775 GCA_035649455.1 Acidimicrobiales bacterium | reverse complement strand
GCCGCGCTCGCCGGCCATCGTCTCCAGCAGCTCGGCCGCGCCGTCCAGCCCCACGGTGACGCGGGGCAGGTCGGGAAACGGGTACGTCCCCGCGGCGAGGAGGTCCAGCGCGGCGCGGTAGTCCGTGGTGTCGACGCCGAGCGCGCCCTGGAGGCGCAGCTCCTTGTACACCACGACGTCGGGGTCGAACCCGGGCGTGCCTCCGCCGCCCCGGGTGCCGGCGACGACCATGGTGCCGCCCGCCCGCGCCAGGGCGACGCCCTGCGCGAACGCCGCCGGGGCGCGGGCCGTGACGTCGACCACCACGTCGGCGCCCGGGACGCCGGCCTCGCCCCGGAGGCGGGCCAGGGGATCCTCGGCGAGCACGTCGACGGCCAGGTCGGCGCCGAAGCGCGCGGCCCACTCCAGCCGGAGGTGGTCGCGCTCGCCCGCGCCGGTGACCATCACGAACGCGGCACCCGCCGCCTTGGCCGCCGCCGTGGCGGACAGCCCGCGGATGCCGCATCCGAGCACCGCCACGACGTCGCCGGGCTTCGTCCCCGGCACGGTGACCCCCCAGCGGATGCCGGCGCCGAGCGGGTTGAACGCCACCGCCACCTCGGGCGCGAGCCGGTCGGGCACGGGCAGCAGCCGCGAGTCGGGCGCCAGGTACTGGTAGGTGGCGTAGCCGCCCCACAGGCCCGGTGACTTGGCGGTGCTGATCATGCCGTACATGTCCGCCAGGCCGTGGCGCCGGCAGCGGCGGTACTCGCCGCTCCGGCACGGCTCGCACGAGCCGCACGACAGGAAGACCTCTACGGCCACCCGGTCGCCGGGCGCCACCCCCCAGCGTTCGGCCGCCCGGTCGCCCACCGCCTCGATCACGCCGACGGTCTCGTGCCCGGGCACGAACGGGAAGCCGGGGACGAGCGCGCCCGTGTAGAGCTCGTGGTCGGTGCCACACAGGCCGCACGCCTCGACCCGCAGGAGCCCGTCGTCGTCGCCGACCGCGGGCACCGGCAGCTCGTGCGGCCGCAGGGTGCGCGGCGCCTCCAGCACCAGGGCCTGGGCCTCGTCCGCGCTCATTTCGGATCGACGATGGTCAGCGTGCCCTGAGCCGCGCACGCCAGGCGGCCCTGGTAGTGGATCTCACCCCGCACGACGGCACTGCGGCTGGTCATGGCGAGCACCGACGCCTCGGTCTCGACGACGCCGGCCTGGACCGGGGCGATGTAGTTCAGCTTGATCTCGGTCGTCGCCGCCCACTGGCCCCGCTTCATGAGCGGGTAGACGACCATGCCGGTGATGTGGTCGGCGATGGCGGCGAGCACACCCCCGTGCGCGTTGCCGAACGGGGTGAGCAGCTCGTCGCGGATCGTCGCCCGGCACCAGAGCCGGCCGGGCTCGAAACGGACGTGCTCGATGCCCAGGTAGCCGGGCAGGCCGGCGGCCGTGAGCTCGGTCCCGAGCAGGCGGTCGGCGATCTTCTGGTCGTAGCGCTCTGCGAGGCTGGGCTGGGGCACGGGTCCTCCGTCTCAGCGCACCGTGATGCGGTCGGCGTGAAGCTCGGGGAGCACCTCGCGGGCGAAGGTCCGCATGCTGCGCTCGGCGTCCTCGATCGGGAGCCCGGCATAGCGGAAACAGGCGGTCAGGTCGAAGTCGCCGATGACCTCGCGGCGGGCCTGCAGGCGTTCGAGCACCTGGTCGGGCGTACCCCAGGCCTGGACGCCGAGGTACATCTCGCACAGCCGGTCGAGGCCGATGGCGCCGAGCAGGTCGACCGCGCTGGCGTAGCTCTCGTACCCCTTGAGCTGCTTGAAGTGGTCCGACGCCAGCTCGTAGTGCTGCATCACGCTGGTGAGGTAGCCGGCGATGTGGGCGTGCGCCTTGTCCTCGGCCCGGGCCGCGTCGCTGTCGCAGTAGACGAAGTCGCAGGTCATCGGCGGGGCCGGCTCCCGGCCGTGGGCGGCCTCGAACCGCTCGCGATAGGTCGCCATGGCCACGGCCTGGTCCTCCCACGGCCGCTGGCTGAACGTGACCATCCGGGCCCCCAGGTCGGCGGCCGCCAGCACCGAGTCGGGTGACATGGCGACGCAGTAGAAGCGGTCGCGGAAGCTGCCCGCCGGGACCGGGCGGATCGGCGTGCGGGGCTGGGGGTAGTAGCGGCCGTCGCCCTCGATCCAGCCGGTCTCCAGCGCCTCCATCACCATGCGGGCGGACTCGTCGAACCGGTCGCGCGATTCGTCCATCGCCATGCCGAAGCCGTCGTACTCCCGGCGGGCCAGCCCGCGCCCGATGCCGAACAGCACCCGCCCGCCCGCCAGGTGGTCCAGCAGCGAGATCTTCTCGGCCACCCGCAGGGGGTCGTTCCACGGCAGGATCACCGCGCCGGTGCCGAGCGAGATGCGCCGGGTCCTGGCCGCCATGTGGGCGAGGAACACGGCGTTGTCGGGGCAGAAGGCGTAGTCCTCGAAGTGGTGCTCGACCGGCCACAGCGCGTCGAAGCCCAGCTCGTCGGCCAGCACCCCCAGCTGGACCTCCTCGGCCACGACCTGCCCGTCGGTGACCTCGGGACCGTAGCCCTGGGACTGGAAGATCATCTGGACGCCGACGTTCATGCTCGAAGGCTGCCACACTGCGGATTCCATGGCAGGAGAACCCGGGGCCACGGTGACCGACCACGGTGGGGAGCTGGCGCTCGCCGCCCTGCGCCCGTTCGGCGTCGACACCCTCTTCACGCTGTCGGGCGGCCACGTCTTCCCGTTCTACGACGCGGCCGTCAAGCGCGACCCGCCC
>DASRJN010000633.1:0-4494 GCA_035649455.1 Acidimicrobiales bacterium | reverse complement strand
GCTACCTCGCGACGGTGGGCATCCGCACCCTCAAGAGCCAGCCCCCCACGCTGGAGGAGCTGTTCCTGCGCCATTACGGCGACGAGCTGGCCGAGCTGGAGGGCGTGGCCGAGCGGGGAGACGGAGACACGCCGTGACGCTCTCGGGAACGGGCAAGCTGATCCGCTTCCTGCTCCGCGTCTCCGCGTTCGCATCGCGCTCTGGATCGCCAGCGTCGCGTTGCTGGTGTCGGCCTGTTCGCCCAGCTGCTGAGCCTGCCGGACTGGGTGGTGAAGCTCTCGCCGTTCCAGCACGTGCCGGCCATGCCGGCCGACGACTTCGCGCTGGGCCCGCTCGTGGCCCTCACCGCGGTGGCGGTCGCGCTGTCGGCCGTGGGGCTGGTGGGCTTCCGGCGGCGGGACGCCGGCTACTGAGCGGGGCGAGGCCGGTGGAAGTCCGACAACAGGCGCAGGAGGGTGCGGACGCCGAAGCCGGTGCCTCCCTTGCGGGTGAGCCCGTCGTCCTCGTCCGCGTCGGCCGGGCCCGCGATGTCGAGATGGGCCCACGGCGTGCCATCGGCCACGAACTCCTGCAGGAACACCCCGGCGATGAGGGCGCCACCCCAGCGGGCGCCGGCCACGTTCTTCATGTCGGCCACTTCGGAGTCGATCTGGCGCCGCATGTCCTCGGGCAGGGGGAGCGGCCAGACCGGCTCGGCCTCGGCATCGGCCGCGGCACGGACCTGGTCCATGAACCCCTCGTGGTTGCCCATGAGGCCGGCGACCTTCATGCCCAGCGCCACCATGCACGCACCCGTGAGCGTCGCCAGGTCGACGATGGCGTCGGGCTCGGCTTCGCTGGCCAGCGACAAGGCGTCGGCCAGCACCAGCCGGCCCTCGGCGTCGGTGTTGAGCACCTCGACCGTCTTGCCGTTGCGGATGCGCAGGACATCGCCCACCCGGGTGGCGTCGCCCCCCGGCATGTTGTCCGTCAGCGGCAGGAAGCCGAGGACCCGCACCGGCGGGTGCACCGTCTCCAGTGCCGAGAACGTGGCCAGCACGGCTGCCGCGCCGGCCATGTCACCCTTCATGCCGATCATCCCGTCGGCCGTCTTGAGCGACAGGCCGCCGGAGTCGAACGTGATGCCCTTCCCCACCAGCGCCACTGTCCCTCGCGGAGTGCGGTCCGGGTTCCAGGAGAGCTGGACGAAGCGCGGCTCCTCGGTCGACCCCCGGTTGACGCCGAGCAGCCCGCCGAGCCCTTCCTCCTCGATCGCCTCGCGGTCGAGCACCTCGACCTCGAAGTGCCGCAGGGCGCCCAGCTCCTCGGCACGGGTGGCGAAGGCCGTGGGCGTCAGCGTGCCGCCCGGCTGGTTGACGAGGTCCCGGGCCAGGCACACCGCCTCGGCCACGGCCCGGCCCCGCTCCAACGCGGTCTGGACCCGCTGGGCGCCCCGGCCGACCACCGTGAACGACTCGACATGGTGGGGCTCGGGATCGGACTTGAGCGCCGTATAGCGGTAGGCGCCGAGCACCACGCCCTCGCCGAGGGCCTGGGCCACGTCGGGGCGGTCGAGGTGGTCGGGCACCTGGTCGAGGACGTCGATGGCCAGGTGCGCCTGGCGGGTCGTGGCCCGGGCCAGGGCCGCGGCCGCCTTGCGGTAGGTCGCCAGGGTCGCCTCGGCCCGCGGGCCCAGGCCGAGGGCGACCACCACCTGGCCATCGTCCCCGGGCACCACGCACGACGTGCCCGGCTTGGCCTTGAACCCCTGGGTCGCCAGGAACCCGGCGTCGATCCCGTCCGGCGCCTCGCCGTCTTCCAGCTGCTCGGCGAACACCCCCGTTCCCACGGCGTTCACGGCGCGGGCGAGGGTGCGGCTCAACTCGATGGCGATCGACATGCGGGCCAGGCTACGGGCACCCGGCCGGGCGGGGGACGCCCCGTTCACCCGTCGTCGGGCCGGACATCCCGGGTCAGCAGGTGTTCGCCCTCGACCCAACGGGCCTGGACCCACAGCAACGACGACAGCCGGTTGAGGTAGGGCAGGACCTGCGATCCCTCGACTGTGGCGGCCACGGCTTCCCGCTCGGCCCGGCGGACGACGGTGCGGGCCAAGTCGAGCTGGGCGGCCAGTGGCGTCTGGCCCGGCACCGTGAACTGGGCCGGTGGCTCGAAGCGGGCGCCGAGATCGTCGACCAGCGCTTCGAGCGCCGCCACCATGGCGGGCGACACCCGGGTCTGGCCGTCGGTGAGCTTGTAGTGGGAGTCGGGCAGCGTGGCCAGCTCGGCCATCAGCACCCACAGGTCGCGGCACACCTGAGTCAGCGCCGAGTCGAGCTCGCCGCCCCGCTCAGCCAGCGAGCGGGCGACCCCGATGACCGCCTGGGCCTCGTCCACCGCTCCGGTGGCCCGCGGATGAGGCGAGTCCTTCGGCACCCGGCCGCCGAACAGCAACCCGGTGGTGCCGTCGTCGCCTTTGCCGGTGTAGAGCCGGGTCACGGCCGGGACCGTATCGCCCCGCGGCCCGCCCGGCCCAGATGCCCAGGTCAGGCGCAACCCTCAAGTCTCGACCTCCGCGGGAGGTTGATGCCTCAGCCCCTCGATGCGGTCCAGCGTCACCCGGACGTTGTCGGCCGCCACGAGAGCGCGGGCCTCGTCGGGGGCGAGCCAACGCAGTTGGGCCTCAGGCGACTCGGGCACCACGGCGTCGGGCCGCGCGGTGGCGAACACGTACCGCATGTCCGCGTGCTCGTGCGCCGGCTCGCCCTTGCCCGCCGGCACCGGGACGATCACGACGTGCACGAGCCGGGGCTCGGGGCCCGGGAAGGGCACGAGGTCGTCGAGGCCTGTCTCCTCCCCCGCCTCCCGCAGGGCGACCGCAGGCGGGCTGGTCTCGCCCGGATCCACGTGCCCGCCGACCTGCAACCAGCTCTGCTGCCGCTCGTGCCAGCGCAGCAGCACCCGGCCGGTGGGCGGATGGATCACCAGCGCCGAGCAGGTCACATGCAACGGCAGCGCCCGGCTGAAGGGATCGCCCGCCACCAGAAGCTCTCGGATCCGCCCGACATCGGCCGCCTCCTCCGCCGAGCCCGGCTCGAACCGGTACAGCACAGCGTCCAGCTCCGCGTGCTCGGCAGCCACGGCTTCAGTACCCCGCCGCGGGGTCGAGCGGGCCGACCAGGGGCTCGCCCGCGGCCCAGCGGCGGACGTTGTCGGTCACGCGGGCGCTCAGCAGCGGGATCGCCATCTCCGGGGTGTTGGCGGTGTGGGGCGTGATGATGGCGTTGGGCAGGTCCCACAGCGGGTGCCCGTCGGGCAGCGGCTCGGGGTCGGTGACGTCGAGCCCGGCGCTGCCCAGGCTGCCGTCCCGCAGGGCGGCCACGAGGTCGTCGGTCACCACGTGGCGGCCTCGGGCCACGTTGACGAGCGTGGCGTCGCGGTCGAGCAGGGCCAGCCGGCGGGCGTCGACGATGCCCTCGGTTTCGGGGACCAGCGCCAGCGCCAGCACCACCACCTCGGCCCCGGTGAGCGCCTCGTCGAGCTGATCGGACCCCACCACCCGGGCCGCGCCGGCCAGCGGGGCGGGGCTGCGCCGGACGACCGTGACGTCACAGCCGTAGGGGGCCAGCAGCCGCAGGAGCGAGGCGGCGATGCCGCCTCCGCCCAGGATCGTGACCCGGGCCCCGAGCAGGTTGCGCCCCCGGGGCCGCGTCCACGTCCCGGCCCGGCTGTATGCGCCGAGGTTGCGGCGCCCGGCCAGCGCCAGGGCGAGGGCATGCTCGGCCACCGGCTCGGCGTAGACGCCCTTGGCGCAGGTCCAGGTGAGCTCGGCATGGGAGCGGATCACGTCCACGTAGGGCTCGACGCCCGCCCACGGAAGCTGCACCCAGCGCAGCTGCGGGTTGTCGTCGAGCACAGAGGCCAGGCCCTCGGCGTCCCCGATGGCGGCCCACACCAGCGCCTCGGCCTCGCCCGCATCGGACACCACCCCGCCCCCCGCCTCGACAGCCGGCCCCAGGAACGAGCGGAGCCCGCCAGGCATCACCGCGATCGGCGGTCCCGGTCGATCAGTCACCCCCGCGAGGCTACGGCGCTCCCCGCCCCGACACAGCGCCCACGGCCGCGCCCGCGCCACCGGCGACCACCCCTACCTGCCGCACACGCCCAGCCCCGGCGAACGGGGCGGCGGCGAACGGGGGCGGGCGGGAGCCGCGGGGCCCTGGGGGAGGGACACGGGGCCGGGGGACGGGGGTGGCGGAGGTCATGCGGCCGGGAGGCCGCGGTTGGTGGCCAGGCGGCGGAGGGTGCGGGCGTTGCGGACGGCGGCGCCGCCCGGGTCGTTGTTGAAGTAGACGAAGGTGTCGGCGCCGGCCGCGGGCCAGGCGGAGGTGATGCGGTCCAGCCAGGTGGACAGGGCGGTGCGGCCGTAGGACGGGCGGGGCGACGCCGTGCCCTCGTGGAGGCGGACGTAGCCCCAGTCTGCGGTGGCCCACAGCGGGGTGATCGGGTGGCCGC
>DASRJN010000632.1:0-2977 GCA_035649455.1 Acidimicrobiales bacterium | reverse complement strand
CCCGGCGAACGTCTCGGCCACGATCAGCACGTCGCCGTCGATCACCATGCCGTTCGGAAACCACAGGTCGTCGGCCTCGACGTGCACCGAGCCGTCCGGGTCGACGCGCACGAGGCTCGTTCCCGCGGGATCGGCGAAGTTCATGAGGTCGAAGCCGAAGTTGCCCGTGTACGCGCGGCCCAGCTCGTCGACCGCGAGGTCGTTGAGGTGCCCGCCGCAGTGCTCGGTCAGGTCGGCGTGCACCGAGACCGTGCCGTCCGGCGAGCGCCGCAGCACCTTGTGGTCCCGCATCGACACCACGAGCAGCGAGCCGTCGGGCAGCCAGCCCAGGCCCGAGGGCTGGGCGTCGACCGTCATCACCTCCTCGATGGCGCCGCCGGGAGCGATGGCGAACACCGTGTGGCGGTAGAAGTCGGACACCCACCAGCGGCCGTCGTGCCAGCGCGGACCCTCGAAGAACCCGCCCCCGTCGGCCAGCGTCTCGAACGTGTGGTCAGCCATGGCCGGAACGTACTGCACCCGCCGGGAGCGGGCTGCGGGCGACACCGAGGGTGGCGTCAGGCCTGGCGGTAACCGGCCGTGGCCGCCCGGAACAGCTTCGTGATGGCCTCCACGCTGGGCTGGGGCAGCCCGAGCGACTTGGACGTGATGGCACCCAGGTAGATGTTCACTATCACGGCCACCATGGCCTCGGTGTCGAGCTCGTCGGAGATCTCGCCTCGCGCCTTGCTGGTCTCCACGGACGCCCGGGTGATCTGCTCGATGAGCTTGACGCTGACCAGGAGGGGCGACTCGCTGATGTCCTCCCGGATGATGGCGCCGGTGACCTCGGTCAACAGCCGGTGGCTGGGAGTGGCGGGAGCGGAGACGTGGCGGGCCAGCAGCATGCTGAACGCATCCTGGGGCGTGCCCTCGCCGCCCTCGACCATGTAGGCCGACAGGTACTCGGTGAGCACGGCGCGCTCGGTCCGGTACCACTCGGACAGCACCGCGTGGGCCATCAGCTCCTGCTTGCCGCCGAAGTGGGCGTAGATGGCCCCCGTGGTCAGGCCGGCGCGGCGGGCCACCGCCTGCAGGGTCGAGGCCTGGTAGCCGTTGGTGATCAGCAGCTCGTAGGCCGCGGTCAGCAGGCGATCGCGGGTGGAGACGTCGGGCGCGCCCCCCGTGTCGACGTCGGCCTCCTCGGATGACGCAGACACAGCCGCCACCGCCACAGAGTAACCACACCCGCCGCTTACGTGTGGTGAGCAGATGCTCGCGGAGGGCGAGGTTGGATAGCGCGTAACGTCGTTAAGCAGGTCTATTATTGACGTCTTGTACAATAAGAGTAATGTGGTTATTACTGAGGAGTAAGAACCACCCGGTGCTCCCCAGGCCAACCAGGAGGGGATCCATGAGAGGTACGAAGAGGACCCGCGCGCTCGTCATAGCGGTGCTCGCCACGGTCCTGTTCGTCATGGCCTCGGCCACCGGAACCAGCGGTGCCCAGGCTCACGACGACCACGACGCGCACGACAACCCGACGACGACCATGCCGCCGTCGAGCAGCACGACCTCGCCACCGCAGCCGGGGTCGCAGACGACGAAGATCCGCTACGGGCCCTACAACGTCCAGGCGGCACCGGTGAACCCCGACGGGACCCACGGCCACGCCCACACCGGCAACCGGTTCTCGTTCTTCATCCGCAAGCCCTGCACCAACTGCTACGTCACCGGTATGACGGCCAACCTGGTGTACCAGGACGGCAGGACGGCCGGCTGGAGCACCGACGCCCAGCTCCACCACATGGTGATGCTGGCGCAGGGCGGCGGGAAGACGGACACCACCTGCGCGGTGTCGCTGTTCGGCCTGCTCGGTCAGCGGTTCTTCGCCTCCGGTGACGAGCGGACGCCGGTGATCTCACCACCGGGCTACGGCTACTTCGTGGGCCAGGAGAACTGGCACATGATCTGGGAGCTGGCCAACCATCACGCCGAGCCCCAGAACGGCCTGTTCATCGAGATGACCTACAACTGGGTCCCGGCCTCGACGCCCGGCATGACCCGGGTCACGCCGGTGTGGATGGACGCCGACCAGTGCGGCGACTCGGAGATCTCCGTGCCCGCCGGGGCGAGCAGCCGCTCGTGGACCTGGAACGTCAACCGGCCCGGCCGCATCATCGGCGCCGGCGGCCACATCCACGACGGTGGCGTCAACGTCACGGTGCAGAACGCCACGACCGGCCAGATGATCTGCAACTCGGTCGCTCGCTATGGCGAGACCCCGCTCTACATCGGCCACCACGGCGAGGGGCACCTGTCCGGCATGGGGGTCTGTACCGGCACGAGGGCCAATCCGGTGGCGACGGTCACCCGAGGTCAACGGGTGACGCTCACCGGCAACTACAACATGCCGGCCGCGGCCGCCGACCAGATGGCGATCGCCCTGCTCTACATCGACCAGACCTAGCCACGCATGTCCCAGGCGTGGGTGCCGGGAGGCCCAGCTTCCCGGCACCCACATCCTCGTCCAGGTCGCCATCCACGGGGGGAAGATGAGGCCGACCGTCCGTCCTGCCGTCCTCCGTCTCGTCGCCGTCACCACGCTGATCATCGGTCTGGGCGTGGCCCGCCCGTCGCCGGCTCCGGCCCATGCCGTGGTGGTCGGCACGGCGCCGGCGAACGGGGCGGCCGTCGACGCTCCACCCCAACGCATCGCCGTCTACCTCGAGGCGAAGCCCGCCACTCTCGAGGGCGACCCGCTGGCCGCCTACACCCAGGCCGGCGAGCGGGTCGACGCCGGGGACGTGACCATGGCCGAGGACGGCCGGGTCCTGTCGGTCGGGCTGCTGCCCGGCGATCCGAGCGCCGCCCACTACCAGATCGAGGTCGTGTACCGGATCGTGTCGGCCGACAGCCACATGATCAGCGGCCGGTTCGGCTTCCACGTGATGGGCCCGCCGGGAGCCGCGCACCGGGAGTACCAGGCACTGCGGCC
>DASRJN010000631.1:0-2970 GCA_035649455.1 Acidimicrobiales bacterium | reverse complement strand
CCTCGAACGCCTGGATCGGCGCACCCTCAGCCGCTTCTCCCGCGGCCTCCGATGGCGCGATCGCGCTCGCTCTCACCTCGTTCGGCTCGATCCCTCACTCTCCCTCCCTTTCCCCTGACCCCAAACCTGTCGGGTAGTCAGCCCGCTCGCGCAGGGGGAGTTCCTGACCTACCTCGACGTGCCCGTCCGCGCCGGCGGGATCACCGTCGACGGCGATTCGGCGCGCCTTGTCGGCGTCCGCCTGGAGCCGCAGCCGGTGTCCCGCCCGAAGGATGGACGCCCCGGCGCCCACCCGTGTGCCCACGGAGGTACGGTGAACCCGACGGCGCCCATCCCACCGGCAGCAGTCCGCGCGGCGGACGAGCTGCGGGCTCTCCTGCGGTCCGGCGCCCTGCCGCGCCTCGGGCTCGTCGACGTGGGCGGGGGATCGCGCCCGGCCTTCGAGCTGGCAGTCCGGGCCACGCTGAACGACCTCGACCGCCTCACCGCCCGGGCGCGCGGTGGCCAGATCGTCGAAGCGCGCCGCTGGCGCCTGCTCGGTGACGACCTCCTGCGACTACACGGCATGGCCGCCCAGGCGCGGGCGTCCCGGTCACGGGAATAGCGGCGCCGTCCTGGCATCTACGGGCCGCGCTCCATCCAGCCTTATCGTGGCTGTACGGGCCCACCAGCGCGCAGCACGGGGCTGCTGGGGCGCACCTGTGGCGCAGGAGCGGAGAGCGAAGGGCATAGCTCTTGCCTGTGATGAGCAGCCGTTTCCGGCAGATGTCGTCGACCTGCAATACGATGGAGACCCTATGCGCAACGCACGCGGCCTACGGACTTTCTCATACGGCGCCTCGCTGGCGCTCCTGCTAGCGTTCTCGGCACCCAATGGCCCGAGGAACGGCGACGGCGGCGCCGTCTTCGCCCAAGATTCCGGTCAACCTGGAGCGGGCCAGACGCCGACTCCGGGGTCGTCACCCCAATCGACGACCGGATCCGGCCAGCCGCCCGGCATCCTGGTGCCGGTGTCCGCCGGCTTCGTGCCCGGGGTGGACGGCGCACCGGAAGAGTTCGGAGCGACCGTCATCGAAGAAGGGGGCGACATCGGCGAGGGGTTGTCCAACCAGCGGCGCGACCCCGACGATTAATTCCCCGCACCCGACCATCAACACCAAAGCGCCCCGGCCGTCTGGCCGGGGCGCTCGGCTATCCTCTGGCGGCCCCGACTCTCAGCAAGCGGTCCGGCCCGCGTGGCATGTCACCTGCACAGCCTCGGCCACGATGAGTGCAGGGGAGCACATGCCACGCGGGCGCACCGGGCTTGCCGCCCCAGCAGGGACGACGGGGCCGGGCGACGTGGCAGCCGATCTCCCGCCGCCGGGGACGCCATTGACTGGCGACGGCGGCGTCCTCCCGCGCTTCGACCGCCCCCAGGTGAGCCCGACCACCGTCGCGACGGTCGTGTTCACGACGCTCGCCATCGCGGCCGGGCTGCTGCTGCTCTGGGAATTGGCACAGGTCGTCCGATGGCTGGTGATCTCGGTCTTCCTGGCCGTGGCGATCAGCCCACCGGTCGGCTGGCTCGGCCGCTGCGGCATACCGCGCGTGCTGGCGATCCTGCTCGTCTACCTGGGGCTCATCCTCCTCTTCGTGGGCCTGGGTGCCCTGGTGGTGCCGCCCCTGGTCGACCAGGTCCAGGAGCTCGCGGCCACGGCGACCGCGCGCGCCCGGCAGCCTGGCGGGCTCGATCAGGCCATCGAGGAGGCGGCGGGCCGGTACGGGCTCGGTGGCTACGTCGAGGCGCTCCAAGCGCAGGCCCGCGAACTGCCAGGGCAACTGAGCGTCGCCGCCGGTCCGCTCGTCTCTGTCACTCGCGGTATCTTCGGGAGCGTGACCGCCCTCGTCTCCATCCTCCTGCTGACCTTCCTCCTGCTGCTTGACAATGACCGCTTCATCGCGGCCGGCCTCACGCTCTTCCACCCGGCCCAACGCTCCCGCCTGCGCCGACTCCTGGGCCGGTCGGCGGCCGCCATCCACGGCTACGTCAACGGCAACCTCGCCATCAGCCTAATCGCGGGCGTCGCCGCGTACGTCGCCATGACCGTCCTGGGCATGCCCTACGCCCTCGTACTCGCGTTGGTCGTGGCCCTCTTCGACCTGATCCCGCTGATCGGCGGCACGCTGGGCGCGGCCGTCGTCGTCCTGGTCGCACTCTTCGTGAACCCGGTCACGGCCGCCATCCTGGCGGCCTTCTTCCTGATCTACCAGCAGGTCGAGAACAACCTCCTGCAACCGATGGTGTACGGGCGGAGCGTAAGCCTGCATCCACTGGTCATTTTCGTGGCGGTGCTGGCGGGGAGCCAGCTGCTCGGCATCCTCGGGGCCCTCCTGGCGATCCCGGTCGCCGAGATCCTCCGACTCCTGTTGGTCGAGTGGCTGGCGGGACGCGCCCGAGAGACGGGCGGCGTCCCGCACAGCCCCGACGACCAAACGCCGATCGAACAAGTCGCTGCCGACGCTGCAGGCCCGATGGATCGACTCGGCGACCCGCGCCACGGCGGGACGCGGGCGGGCTAGCGTGGCACCATTCGCTCCACTCGCGTCCGCAAGATGCTGAGCTCCCGCCTGCGCCGAGCTACCGCGCAGCGGCTGTGGTCGTGCTAGGGCGCCGTGGCGGCCCCGGACTCGGGACGCCGATGCGGAGGCCCAACCACCTCGCCTTGACCCCTCGGTGCTGAGAATCCTGTCCCTGGTCGGCATCCGCCCGATCGAACTGGGGCACGGGACGGGCCACCTATCGGGCGAGACCACCGTCTGCGTCATGCTGGCCGACCTCGACGACCTGGACGACCCGGAGGGCTCCTGGGGCGGCGACACCGTCTGGCGCGCCGAGCGTCGGTGTGACCTGATGGACGACTTCGGGTGGCTCCGCGAGCTGCTCGGCTAGCGCGGCCACCCCAGCAGCACGACCGCGGCGCCGATCGC
>DASRJN010000630.1:0-11329 GCA_035649455.1 Acidimicrobiales bacterium | reverse complement strand
GCTGCTGCTGGGACCGCCGTCCCGGCGAATGGGCGACGGCAAGTTCGGGCATCTGCTGGGGGTGATGCCCGCCCCGGTGTGGACCGCGACCGAGGTGCCCCTGGGCGCTGGTGCGCGGCTGCTGCTCTACACCGACGGCCTCATCGAGGGCCGCGTCGCGCCGGCCTCCAGCGAGAGGGTCGGCCTCGACGGCCTCATCACGCTGATCGACAATCTGGTCGGCAGCGTGCCCAACGGCGACCTCGCGGAGACCGCCCTGCTCGACGGGCTGCTGGCCGAGGTGGTGCGACGCAACGGCGGGCCACTCTCCGACGACGTGGCGCTGTGCCTCGTCTCCATCCCGTCCCCCACCGATGGCTGAGGCGGAGCCCAGGGGACCATCGCGCTGGCCGCTGCGCACCCGGCTGCTGCTGCTGCTGGGCGCGGCGGGTGTCCTCATGACGGCCACCCTGGTGACCCAGCTCGCGCTGCAGGACCGCCAGCGCGACGTCCGCAACGACCTGCTGTCCCGCCTCGACCCCGCCCGGGTCACGCTGGCCGACCTGAGGGCCGCAGTCCTCGACCAGGAGACCGGCGTGCGGGGCTACGTGCTCACCGGCGACGAGCGCTTCCTCGAGCCGTACGAGCGAGGGCGCGACGCCGGCGATGACGCCGTCGTCCGCCTGAACAACGCCGTGCAGGACGACGAGGAGGCGTCCGCGGCGATGGCCGTCGTACAGGAGCGCCTCGACACGTGGCGTGACGAGACGGCGGCCCCGTCGGTGGCCGACAGCAGCGAGGGAGCCGACACCACGCCGGCGACGGGGGACGAGGCACGCCGGCAGTTCCAGGCCCTGCGGGACGCCATCAACGACACCGACGCGGTGCTCGACCAGCGGCGGGCCGCCGCCCTCGACGACCTGGACGCGGCCGCGAAGGGTGCCACCGCGGCCATGATCCTCCAGGTCGTGGGCCTGGTGGCCTCGGGCGTGCTCATCATCGGCGCCCTCACCCGCCTCGTCACCGGCCCGCTCGGCCGGCTCGGCGCCGACGCCCGCACGGTGGCGTCCGGCGACCTGAACCATGAGGTGCGGGGCGAGGGCTCGCCCGACCTGGTGCGCCTCGGGGCCGACGTCGACGCCATGCGCCGCCGCATCCTGGACGAGGTCGACCAGCTCAACGCAGCCACCGACGGGCTGGCCCGCCAGGCCGAGGAGCTGGCCCGCTCCAACGACGACCTCGAGCAGTTCGCGTATGTGGCGTCCCACGACCTCCAGGAGCCGCTGCGCAAGGTCTCCGGCTTCTGCCAGCTGCTGCAGATGCGGTACGCGGACCAGCTCGACGAGCGGGCCAACGAGTACATCCACTACGCGGTGGACGGCGCCAAGCGCATGCAGGACCTCATCAACGACCTGCTGTCCTTCTCCCGGGTCGGGCGCACGGCCGAGTCGTTCGAACCGGTCGACCTGGACGAGCTGGCGGACCAGGCCGTCGAGGTGCTGGGCCCCGCCATCGAGGAGACCGGCGCCACGGTGACAGTGGGCGACCTGCCCGAGGTCCAGGGCGACCGCCGGCTGCTGGGCGCCACGCTGCAGAACCTGATCGGCAACGCTCTCAAGTTCCGGGGCCCGGAGCGACCAGTGGTGAAGATCGACGCTACGCTCACCGACGGTGCCGCTGGGGACGAGTGGGTGATCACTGTCGCGGACAACGGCATCGGCGTGGACCCCGATTACGGAGAGCAGATCTTCACCATCTTCAAGCGGCTCCACTCGAAGACCGAGTACCCGGGCACCGGCATCGGGCTCGCCCTGTCCAAGAAGATCGTCGAGTTCCACGGCGGCCGCATCTGGCTGGAGCCGACACCGCCTCCGGGTGCCACCTTCAAGCTCGCACTACCCGCCACCGTGCACCATGAGAAAGAACCCGCCGATGTTGGCTGAGGCCGTACGTCCCATCGAAGTGCTGCTCGTCGAGGACGACGAAGGTGACGTGCTCATGACTAGAGAGGCGCTCAAGGAGGGCAAGGTCCTCAACCGGCTCAACGTGGTCGGCGACGGCGTCGAGGCCCTCGCCTACCTCCGGCGCGAGCCGGGCTACGCCGACGTGACCCGGCCCGACCTGGTGCTCCTGGACCTCAACCTGCCCAAGCGGGACGGGCGCCAGGTGCTGGCGGACGTCAAGACCGACCCGGACCTGCGCCGCATCCCCGTCGTAGTGCTCACCACCTCGGAGGCCGAGGAGGACGTGCTGCGCAGCTACGACCTCCACGCCAACGCGTACGTCACCAAGCCGGTCGACTTCGATCGCTTCGTCGAGGTCATCCGCCAGATCGACAACTTCTTCATCTCGGTCGTGCGCCTGCCCACCAGCTGACCGGTCCGGCGACTAGCGGGGCGGCGTGACCTTGTAGATCAGGCTGCCGGTGGCGGCAGGACGGCCACTGGCGGTCGCGACCTCCGCCCGGCAGAAGACGATCGAGCGGCCCCGCTGGGTCACCCAGCCCTCGGCCACCGCGTCCTCGCCCCGCACGGGCGCCAGGTACTGGACGTCCATGCTCAGGGTGGCGTACCCCCAGCCCTGCTCGTAGGCCGCGCCCACCGCGGGCACCACCACGGTGTCGATGAGGGTGGCGATGGCCCCGCCGTGCACCAGCCCCGCCACCTGCTCCAGCTCGGGCCGGTAGGGAAGGCGCATCCGGCAGTAGTCGGCCTTCAGCTCCTCCAGCTCCAGGCCGACCAGCTTGGGGAAGTAGGTGCGCTCCCAGCGCCCGAAGGTGGACCAGCGAGCCGCCACGTCGTCCGGCAAGGGCTCGAAGCGGTCGGCGCGCATCGGCGGACGCTAGCGCGACGGCCGGTCCCGTAAGGTCTGACCGATGGGCCAACGCATGCTTTGGAGGATCCTCGGATCGCTGGCCGGCGTGCTGGCGGGCGTCGTGGCCCGGCAGGTGCTGCTGACGACGTGGCGGGCGACCAAGGGCAGCGATCCTCCCGCCAACCCGGCGGCGGCGCACACGTCGTGGGCCGAGGCGCTGGCCTGGAGCGTGGCCTCGGGAGTGGCCTTCGGCGTGGCCCGCATGGTGGCCGTGCGCGGCGCGGCCGAGGCCTGGCGCGCCGCCACCGGCGAGTACCCGAAGGACCTGGAGGCGGTCAGGCCGTAGCAGCCCGGGTGCCCGTGGCGGGCTCGTGGCGGACGTCGTCCGGGCCGAGCTCGCGGGTCCAGGCGGCGAACTCGAGCAGGATGCCGTCCGGGTCCTGGAAGTAGATGGACCGGACGAACACGCCCGGGTGCATCTTCTTGGACAGCCCGTACTCGCTGTCGTCGTGGTTGGCGACCTCGGTGCAGTCGACGCCGGCGGCCAGGAGCCGGTCCCGGTACTCCTCGATGCGCTCCGCGGGCACGTTGAAGGCGACGTGGTTCATCGAGCCGATGGCGCTGGTGAGCTCGCCCTGGTCCGGCCGGGCCGCGGGCGCCGAGATGCCGGGCGCCGGCTCGGGGGCGTCCGGGAACCAGAAGAACGCCAGGCAGTCGCCGCCGCCGCAGTCGAAGAAGAAGTGCTGGCCCATGTCGAAGGGCAGGTTGATGGTCTTGACCAGGGGCATGCCCAGCACGCCCGAGTAGAAGTCCACGGTGCGGGCCATGTCCCGGCACACCAGCGCCAGGTGGTTGACGCCCGACAGCTCGAACGGTCGCTCGCTCATGGTTCCACCCTCTCCAATCCCACCGTGCGGGCCCAGATGCGGGTCACGGTCTTGGCCAGGACGTCCACGTCGGCCGCGGCGTCTTCGCCGTGGGGCAGCAGGTGGTCGTACACCACCCGGACGTTCATCGTGTGCAAGGCCATCGCCGTCATCCAGGGGTCGATGTCGTCGCAGATGCCCTGGTCCTGCAGCCGGCGGATCCACCGCTCGCTCCGGCGCACGTTCTGGATGACCGTGGAGCGCCGGGCGGCCGCCACGTCCTTGTCGCCGGGTGCGACCTGTTCGATGGAGCGCACGATGCCGGGGTTGCGCAGGCACACCCGGAAGTACTCGCGGGAGGCGAACTCGATGTCGCGGATGAGGTCGCCCTCGGTGTTGTCGGGATCGCGCCGGGTCGCCGAGGACATCTCACCCAGGACCTCTGCCGCGACCTCACGAAAGATCTCTTCCTTGGAGTCGAAGTAGGTATAGAAGGTGCCGCTGGCCACCCCGGCCCGGGCGGTGATGTCGGTGATGCGGCTGTCGGGGAACGGGATCTCCTCGAACACCTGCTTGGCGGCGGCCACGAGCGCGGCGCGGGTGCGCAGCCCGCGCGGCGTCAGCAACCGCCCCCCAGCGGCCTGGCCGGCGCGCAAGCCGCCCTCGTCGGGCTCGGCGCTCAGGGGATCGACCTCGATGGCCACGTCAGCAGGGTAGTGGGCGGGGGCGGGGCGGGAAGGGGTCCCCGCCCCCACGCCACGAACAGTGAGATCTGCGAGGAGCCGTCAGCGCCGGCCGCCGCCTGCGGCCGCCGGCCGGGACCGGATGCCTGGGTGCATCCCGGACCGGCAGCCACTGTGGCGAGCGGTGTGCCCCGTTGCGGTCGTCCTCGATGTCATCCGCGGTCTCCCCTCGCGGCCGGCGACGTCGGGGCCGGCGCCGCGTTCAGTGAACTTAGCGGAACATGAACCCGACGTCAACATCGGAGAATGGGGACTACCAGCCGATATTTCCTGCGCGCGGAGGGTTGCCGTGACATCACAGCGACATAGTTGTTACGGTTCCGGGTCAACATCTGATCGGCTGGGCCAAGGAGAGGGATGTTGGGCGTCCGCAGGAAGGTCGTCCGTCGGGCTACCACCACGATCGTGGTCGTCGCGCTCGTCTGGCTGCCGACCACCGCCGAGGCCTCGCCCGGGGCACCGGCCCAGGAGCCGGACCAGGCAAGCGACGACCGGTCGCCCGGGGAGCGTGCCATGGTCGGCATCGACAACCTCAGTGTCGGCAGTGTCAACGCCACTCTGGGTGAGCTTCACGCGGAGATCAGTCGCCAGCTCGAGCTCGTCGGCTCGGCCCAGGCCGCGGTGGCCACCGCCAATGCCACGCTGGCCGACGCGGACTCGGCGCTCAACGAGGTCCGGTTCCGCATCGAGGAGACCACTGGCGCCAGCGACGCTGTGGTCGTCGAGGCCTTCATGAACCCGCCGTCGTCGGACGCGCTGGAGGTGCTGACCGCGGAGACGATGGAGGACGCCACGGTCAAGCAGGCGCTGCTCAACATGCAGGCCGACGCCGCCGCCGAGCAGCTCCAGAACTACGAGGATGCGCTGGCCGACCTCGGGGGGCTGGAGGAGCAGCAGGAGGCGGCCCTGGCGGCCGCGGAGGCCGCCCGCAGCGAGGCCCAGGCGGCGCTCGACGACCTGACGGCGGCCACCAGCAGCGAGGCGCAGTTCGTCACCCAGGTGCAGGCCGCGCTGGCCCAAGCCCAGACCCAGGTCCCCACCGACCCGGCGGAGGCCGAGGCCTACATGGCCCGGCTCAACGAGATCGCCGCAGCCATGGAAGAGGCGAGGGAGACCCGGGAGATCGCCGCTGCCCAGGCCGCCATCGAGGCCGAGCGGAACCGCCGCATATCGATCGGCGCCCTGCTGTGCCCGGTCGATGGCCCGGTGTCCTTCACCGACACCTGGGGCGCAGCCCGCTCCAGCGGCCGCCGCCACCAGGGCGTCGACATGCTGGCGTCGCGGGGCACACCCACCGTCGCCCCGGTCAGTGGCGACGTCCAGCACCGGGGGTCCAGCCTGGGCGGCCTGTCGTGGTACGTGTACGGCGACAACGGCAACATGTACTACGGCACGCACCTGTCGGGCTACGAGAACCAGGGCATCGGCCACGTCGAAGCCGGCATGGTCATCGGCTATGTGGGCGACACGGGCAACGCTCGCGGCACGCCCCACCTGCACTTCGAGGTGCATCCCGGCGGCGGCGCCGCGGTCAACCCCTACCCCTACGTCGCCGAAGCCTGCCGCTAGGGCTGTCGCCGAGCCGCCCTGGCCTGTTAACTCACGGGATGCTCGAAGACCTCCTGGCGCACCCCGGCGTCGAGGAGATCTGCGAGCTGCGCAGCCGCTTCGGGCTGATGGCCATCCACGGCGGCAACCTGGAGCGGGGCACCGACGTCATCGCCGCGGCGGCAGCCGAGCGGGCCGGTGCGTCGCTCTACGTGGTGCGCCAGCCGCCCGGGCTGCGCTGGCACGTGCCGTCGGTGGCGTTCGACCCCGCCGCCTCCCCCGCGCTGGCCCGCTTCCTCGCCCACGTGGACGTGGCCGTGGCGGTGCACGGCTACGGCCGGCCCGACATGTGGACGACCCTGCTGGTGGGCGGCCAGAACCGCCCGCTGGCGGCGACGCTGCGCTCGGCGCTGGAGGGGGCGCTGGGCGACGGCTTCCACGTGGTCGACGACGTCGAGCGCATCCCCCTCCCCTTGCGGGGCCAGCATCCCCGCAACCCGGTCAACCTGCCTCGAGGCGCCGGGGTCCAGCTGGAGCTGCCCCCACGGGTGCGGCCCGGCACCGGGGCTCCCACCTACCGGCCCGGCTACGAGACCGCGGTCACGGCGGCGCTGGTCGAGGTGGCCTCGGCCCATGAAGCCACCCCTCGGGACGACCGCTAGGGCGGGTGCCGGCAGTCAGATGAGGTGGAGATCGTGAGCCCGCGCGATGGCCTCCGCGCGGTTGCGAGCCGAGAGCTTGTGCAGCGCCCTCTGCCAGTAGGTCTTCACCGTGTTGGCCGCCAACCCGAGCCGCTGGGCGATCTCGTTGTTGGTGTTGCCCAGCGCCACCAGGCGCAGGATCTCGTGCTCCCGGCGCGTCAGAGCCGGGCCGCCGCCGTAGCGGGTGAGCGAAGCCCCGCCGTTGCTCGTCGAGTGATCCCCGTCGGCGGCGGCCCGCTGGATGCTGGCCACGACGTGCACGAAGCACTCATCCGAGACCAGGACCCCGTTGCGTTCCGCCGCGCCGCCGCCGCGGCTCGGGCTTCTGTCCCCGGCCCGGCCGTCGACCACCACGATCCTGGTCTCCGGATACCTTGCCTTCAGCGTCTCGATCACCTCGGGCCCGATCGGCCGTGCCGCATCGTCCTGGACGAGCACGACATCGGGTCGCACCCGTTCGACCAGCGCCACCGCCTCGGTCCCGGGCGCCGCGCAGCCGACCACGTGGATCGGTGGGCCGATGAGCCCCGACGCGGCGCCGTTCCGGGCCGCGTGACCGGCGTCGACCACGACGACCGAGATGCGACGCCCCCCAGCGTTGCTCAATGGTCGCGTGGGCGCGGTCGGGCTGAAGCCAACCGAATCCCTCGTGTGCGACGCGCGATTGGACCGTGACTCGCAGCGTGCCATGTTCCCCTCCGACACCATGCCCCCGTCGGGATCATACGCCCAAACGCGCGCCGTGTCTTTGACGTAACTGTAAAGATTGACGTACACGTCACCAGCCGTGGGCACACTGGTGTCCTGACCAGGGACTCACTGAGATGACATTGACGACAAATGGCGACACAGGCCTGCTGCTGAACACAGGGCGATGTCTAGCGTTGGTTGGGTGACGCTGCCGGGGCCGCCCACAGTGGGCGCGCCTCGGCTCGCGCTGCATGACGATGCCGCCAAACCGTCAAACGGTTCGGGCTTGTAAAGCCCATATTGGCGCCCGATAGAGCCGCGATAACCGATATCAGGCCGACCGGGCCACCCCGAGGCAGTCCTCTATCCGGCGATGGTGGGGCGCCGGCGACGACACGCCGCGCACCGAGCCGACCAGCTCGCGCACCCGCCGTTCGGCCGCGGGCCCGAGCGAGTCGTAGGCCTCGACGAACAGCTCACGGGCCTGGCGCTGCGGCCAGTCCCGGGGCAGCAGCTCGTCCGGCAGGCCGGGATCGGCGGCCGCGAGGTACCGCCAGCGGGCGCAGGCCGCGCTCCGGGCCACCAGGGCGTCGCGGTCGGGCAACGTGCCCTGCCGCACCCGGCGCACGACCGGCTCGAGCGACTCGATGAGATCCTCGTAGTCGGCCCGCAGGCTCCGCAGGTCCCAGGCGCTGAGCAGGTCGACGCCGGCGGGGCGGGGCACCTCGCACACGCGGAACACCGCGGCGTCGGACACTCCGAGCTCGGTCAGGGACCGGTCGATGGCCGCGAGCGGGGCTCGGGGCGTGATCCAGAAACCGTCGAACAGCGGACCGAGCCGCAGCTCGCGCAGCCGCTGGCGCAGGGCGGGACGGCGCCGGCGGTCCGACTCGGGGATCGAGAACACCACGCAGGTCCACTGCCGGTCCCAGGGCGAGGGCCCGCTGCCGAACTTCAGGACGCGGCGACCCTGCGCTCGGGCCGCCTGAGCGCTGCCCGCAGCCAGGCGGTAGGCGGTGTTGCGGCCGAGCTTGGTCCCCTCCAGCGAGCCTCGCCGCGCCAGCCGGCTCAGCGCGGCGCGGGCGGCCGCCTCGCCGACGCCCAGCGAGCCCAGCAGCGCCACCAGAGCGGCGGACGGGACGAATTCGATGTTCTCGAACCAGTAGCCGAGGAACATCCAGACCAGCAGCCGGGGCGCGGACTCGTCCTGCAGCGGGCTTCCCCCGACCCCGGCATCGACGGCGACTCCGACCACGACGACCCTCGCTCTCATTCCCCCGTCCGCCTTGTCCCGAGATGGTAGTGACACTGAGACCCCTCGTAGCCAACAGAGTGGCCTGCCGCCCGTCACGCCATCTGTCACGCCGCAGTGCCTCGGCGGGGACAGCCACCACCCGGACCCGCAAACTGAGGGGTGGGTAAGCACTTCTCCCCATGTGGCCGGGGATCGGAGCGAGGACACTCGCAACGCCCCCCTCGGCATCCCGCACGCCCAGGAGCTTCCGTGCCCGTCATCTGGTCCTCCCGTGAGATCGGCGCCTACCAACGCCGCGTCCGCACTGCCACGCCCGCCGACCTGGCCGCCATGGGCTACGTCCTGGCTATGGCGTTGCACGACGATCCCGTCATGGCCTGGGTCGTCCCCGACGAGGACCGGCGCCGCGCCACCCTGCCCAGCGCCATGGAGCTGCTGGCCGAGCTCTTCCAGCCCCTCGGCGCCAACCGGGTGAACGTGTCGGGGGCCGGCGTGGCCGTGTGGTCCCCGCCCGGGGCCGCGCCGGCCCTCGAGGCCGAGGCCCGGTTCGGGGATGGCCTCGAGGCGACCTGCCCCGATGACCTCGCTCGCCTGGGCGAGGTCATGGACCTGCTGGCCTGGCACCGTCCGAGCGAGCCCCACCACTACCTCAACCTGCTGGGCGTGATCCCCGACCATCAGGGCGCCGGGATCGGCTCGGCCCTGCTGCGGTCGGTGCTCGACGCCGCCGACCGCCGGGGAGAGTCCGCCTACCTGGAGGCGTCGTCGCCGCGCAATCGGGCGCTGTTCGAGCGCCACGGCTTCGCGGTGGTCGACGAGCTGCGCACGGGCGACTGCGCGCCCCTGTGGGCCATGTGGCGGAAACCACACGGACGCTGGCACAGCTGATTCACGAAGCGAACCGGGCCTATCGGGGAGATAGCCTCGGGGCGTGAGTTTGGCGGCCACCACTGTGCCCCCTGGGTGCGTCCACGAGACGGCCTTCTATGCGTCCGACGAGGAGCTGATGGCCCTGACCGTGCCGTTCCTCGCCGGCGGGGTCGAGGCCGGCGAGCCCACGATCGTCGCGCTCAACGGCCACCACAGCGACCTGGTCCGTCGAGCCATGGGCGACGCCAAGGGCCTGACCTATCTCGGATCCGCGGGGTACGCCCGACCGGCGGGCGCCATCCAGCAGTTGCGCCAGCTGGTAGCCCAGGGCATGGACGCCGGCGCCGAGCGGGTCCGGGTGGTGGGCGACATGCCCCATCCGGGCGTCGGCGTGCCGTGGGACTGGTGGTGCCGCTACGAGGCCACGGTCAACTACGCGCTGCAGGACGTCCCGCTGTGGGGGCTGTGCCCGTACGACACCCGCATCACCCCCGACTACGTCCTGGCCGACGCGTTCGCCACCCATCCGTTCGTGGCCATGCCCGACGGGCGCCACATGGTGAACGACCGGTACGAGTCCCCCGCCCAGTTCCTGGCCCAACGGCCGGCCCCGGCCCCCGATCCGTTCGAGGCGCGGCCCCCGGCGGTGGCGCTGATCGGCCCGACGGCGGCCCAGGCTCGCCACGCGGTGGCGGATCTGGCGCAGCGCTCGTGCCTGGAGCCGACGACGATCGAGAACCTGGTGGTCGGCGTGAGCGAGTCGGTGGCCAACGCCAACACCCACGGTCGCCCGCCGGTCGAGGTGCGGGCGTGGGCGGTCCCCGACCGCATGGTGGTGACGGTGACCGATCACGGCCCGGGCCCCGCAGACCCTTATGTCGGGTTGCTCCCGGGGCGCAGGACGACCGAGGGCACCGGCGGCCTGGGCCTGTGGATCACGTTCCAGCTGTGCGACGACGTGGCCCTGGCCCGGCGCGAAGACGGGTTCACGGTGCGACTGGTGGCGGGCCGGCCATGACGCAGAAGCTCGAGCTCAGCGGGCTACCGGACCGCATCCGGGAGTACGGCCCGGGCGCGTTCCTGGTCACGGTGGGCGACTCGGGCACGCCCCACGTGGTCTCGGTGGCGGTCGACTGGGACGGCGCCACCCTGTCGACCCAGGCCGGCCGCACGAGCCGCTCGAACGTCGCGGCCCGCCCCAGCGTGACCTTGCTGTGGCCCGGCGGCTCGTCCGACCAGTACGGATTGCTGGTCGACGGCACCGCCTCGGCCATGGACGGCGCCGAGGGCCCGCTGACGATCACCCCCACGTCGGCGATCCTGCACCGCCTGGCAGAAGCCGAGGGCGAAGGCCCCACCTGCCTCCCGGTGACCCCCGGCGCGTAGACCCTCCGGCGGTCGCCTATCTTGCGCACCGATGGGGCGCGGGCGACACAATCCACGACCACTCCTGACCGCCATCGCGGCCACGACCGCGGCAGCCACCGCCGTGCTCGCTGCCAGGCGAGCCACCACCCGCCGCCGAGCCGCCGGCGGCGAACCCCGCCACCTCGCCCCACCCCGGTCGTCGCACGCGCGCCCACTCACTCCGCCCGCGACCGCCGTCGGCCCCGAGACTGGGCCCAGCCCGCGCCCAGCCGAGGACACCCACCCGCCCACCGACGCCCAGGCCCTCGACGCCCCCACCGCAGGCCAACCCCCGACAGCAGGACGCCCAGCCACCGACAGCCAGGCCCCTGCCGCAGCCCCGCCTACCGACAGTCGGCCCACCGGCGCTGCCCCGGCCACCGCCACGCTGCCACCCGCCGGCCAGCCCGACGGCGCAGCCCAGCCCACCCCCGAGCCACCCCCCGCGGGCCGACC
>DASRJN010000629.1:0-13314 GCA_035649455.1 Acidimicrobiales bacterium | reverse complement strand
GAGCTGGTGGACGTGCTGGGCAACCCGCAGCGGGACTACCCGGTCATCCACGTCACCGGCACCAACGGCAAGGGCTCGACGGTGCGGATGGCCACCGCTCTCCTCGCCGCCCACCAGCTGTCGGTGGGGGCCTACACCAGCCCGCACCTGGAGCACATCACCGAGCGGATCACCCGCAACCTCGAGCCCATCGACCCCGACGAGTTCGGCGCGGTCATGGGCGAGCTGGCGGCGCTCGAGGACCAGCGCTTCTTCGCGCGGCCGCACCACTTCGACCTGCTGACCGCGGCGGCGTTCTCCTGGTTCAGCCAGGTGGCCGTGGACGTGGCGGTGGTCGAGGTGGGCCTGCTCGGCCGGTGGGACGCCACCAACGTGGCCGACGGCCAGGTGGCGGTGATCACCAACGTGGGCAAGGACCACACCGACGGCACCGGCGACTGGCGCCGGCGGGTGGCGTCCGAGAAGGCCGGCATCATCAAGCCCGGCAGCCACCTGGTGCTGGGCGAGACCGACCCCGCCCTGCGGCCCGTGTTCACGGCCGAGGGCGCGGCCACCACCTGGGTGCGGGACGAGGACTTCGGCGTGGTGGCCGACCGGCAGGCCCTCGGGGGCCATGTGGTCGACCTGCGCACGCCGCACGGCCTGCTGGAAGAGGTGTTCCTGCCGTTCCACGGGGCCCACC
Organism: Acidimicrobiales bacterium; assembly: GCA_035649455.1. Taxonomy (GTDB): domain Bacteria; phylum Actinomycetota; class Acidimicrobiia; order Acidimicrobiales; family VFJN01; genus ZC4RG19. Next base: position 12,632 of record DASRJN010000629.1, on the reverse strand, counting down.
AGGCCCAGAACCTGGCGACGGCGGTCGCGTCGGTCGAGGCGTTCTTCGGGCGCCCGCTCGATCCCGACGTCGTGGGCGAGGCGCTGTCCGGCCTGCGCCTGCCGGGCCGGTTCGAGGTGCTGCACCGGGCGCCGCTCGTGGTCCTCGACGGCGCCCACAACCCCGACGGCGCCCGGGCCGCGGGGGCCACCCTGGCCGAGGAGTTCGAGGTGGCGGGCACCCGCCGCTTCGTGCTGGGGATGCTCACCGGCCGCGACCTGGGCGAGATGCTCGACGGCCTCGGCGTCGGTGCCGGTGACCAGGTGATCGCCACCGCCCCGAGCACTCCCCGCGCCGCCGCGCCCGCGGACCTGGCCAAGCTGGCCGCCGACCGGGGCGCGGTCGCCGAGGTGATCCCCGACGTGAGCGACGCCGTGGCCACCGCCTGGCAGGCCGCCGAGGACGCGGGGGAGGGCGACATGGTCATGGTGTCCGGGTCGCTCTACACCGTTGGGGACGCCCGCACCGCGTGCCGGGCCCTCGGGCTGGTCAGCTGACGCAGGCTGCGCCTAGCTTCACCGACTGTGAAGAACCGCACCTTCGTGATGTGCAAGCCGGACGCGGTCGAGCGCGGCCTGGTGGGCGAGATCATCGCCCGCCTGGAGCGCAAGGGCCTGACCCTAGTGGCCGCCGAGCTGCGCCAGGTGTCCCTGGATCATGCCCAGGAGCACTACGACGAGCACCGCGACAAGCCCTTCTTCGGTGACCTGGTCGACTTCCTGACCCGCTCGTCGGTCCTGGCCATGGTGGTCGAGGGGCCCGACGAGAACACCTACCTCCTCGTGCGGAAGGTGGTGGGCGCCACCAAGGTGACCGATGCGGAGCCCGGGACCATCCGGGGTGACTTCGCCACCATCACCACCGAGAACCTGGTCCACGCCAGCGACGGCCACGAGTCGGCCGCCCGCGAGATCGCCCTCTGGTTCCCGGGCCTCGGCTCAAAACCGTAACCGGAGGGTCGCTCTCGGGACCCTGGCGGTTCGTTAACCTACGGCAGTCCCCTCGCAAACCGCGGCGCAAGAAGCCAGAGCATGCCCGACAACTTCTTCTCCTCCCTGACGGGTCGGGACATGGCCGTCGATCTCGGCACTGCCAACACCGTCATCTACGTGCGTGGCAAGGGCATCGTCCTCAACGAGCCCTCCGTCATCGCCATCAACGTGCGCGACGGCAAGCCCGTGGCCGTCGGCATCGACGCCAAACGGATGATCGGCCGCACCCCCAGCCACATCGAGGCCATCCGCCCGCTGAAGGACGGCGTCATCGCGGACTTCGAGATCTGCGAGAAGATGCTCAGCTACTTCATACGCAAGGCCCACAACCGGCGTTGGGGCAAGCCCCGCATGGTGATCTGCGTGCCCTCGGGCATCACCGGCGTCGAGCAGCAGGCCGTGCGCGAGGCCGCCGAGTACGCCGGCGCCCGCAAACCGGCCTACATCATCGAGGAGCCCATGGCGGCGGCCATCGGCGCCGGGCTGCCGGTCCAGGAGCCGGCGGGAAACATGATCGTCGACGTCGGTGGGGGCACCACCGAGGTGGCCATCATCTCGCTCGGCGGCATCGTCACCAGCCAGTCGGTGCGGGTGGCCGGCGACGAGCTGGACGAGGCCATCGTCAACTTCGTGAAGAAGGAGTACGGCCTGGCGATCGGGCAGCGCACGGCCGAGGAGGTCAAGATCGCCCTGGGCTCGGCGTGGCCCCTGCTGGAGGAGCTGGACGCCGAGATCCGGGGCCGCGACCTCATGACCGGCCTGCCCAAGACGATCGTGACCACCACCGACGAAGTGCGCGAGGCGATGGAGGAGCCGGTGTCGGCCATCGTCGACGCGGTGAAGGTCACGCTCGACAAGACGCCGCCCGAGCTGGCGGCCGACGTCATGGACAAGGGCATCTACCTGGCCGGTGGGGGGGCACTGCTCAACGGTCTCGACGCCCGTCTGCATCACGAGACGGGCATGCCCGTGGTCGTGGCCCCCAACCCACTGCACGCGGTGGCGGTGGGCTCCGGCCAGTCTCTGGAGGAGTTCGACGCGTTGAAGTTCCTCTTCTCGTCCACCGGCTACTGATCCATGGCCATCTCGCCGCCGACCGGCTCCCGGACCCGGCTCGCCATCGTGGTGGCCGCCTCGGTCACCCTGGTGACCCTCGGCCTCCGCGATGTGCCGGTCATCCGCGACGTGCGGGAGGGCGCGGCCACCGTCACCGACCCCATCCAGTCGGGCGTCGACGCGGTGACACGGCCGGTGCGCAACGCCTGGCACGGGGTGTCCGACTACGAGGACCTCCAGGACGAGAACGAGCGCCTGCGGGACCAGCTGGAGGAGGCCGGCGCCGCCGACATCAGCGCCACCGACGCCCAGCGCCAGCTCGCCGACCTGTCGCTCGTGCTCGACCTGCCCTACGCCAACGACATCCCCAAGGTCGTGGCCCGGGTGGTGTCGGGCCCGCGTTCGAACTTCTCCCACGCGGTCCAGATCGACAAGGGCAGCGACGACGGCCTGGCCGTCGGCATGCCGGTGGCCACGGGCGCGGGCCTGGCCGGCCGGATCACCCAGGTCAGCGCCAACAGCGCCACCGTCGACCTCATCACCGACCCCGAGATCCGGGTGGGCGTGAGGCTCGCCTCCACCGGCGACCTGGGCACGGCCCGGGGCCAGGGGCGCGGCGACCCGCTGGTGGTGGACTCGTCCATCGGCCCCCGGGTGCAGATCGCCGCGGGGGAGGGTGTGGTCACCAGCGGTGTGGACCGGAGCGTCTACCCGCCCGGCATCCCGGTCGGCACGGTGAAGACCTCTCGCAGCGGCTCGGGGGGCCTCGCGCTGGAGCTGGTGGTCGAGCCGTCCGTCGACTTCGACCGCCTGTCGTACCTGACCGTCCTGCAGTGGCAGCCGGGGTGACGGCGTGACGACCCGGGCCAAGCTGTTCCGGGCGGCGCTGGTGCTCCTGGCCGCGCTCGTCCTGCAGGTCACCATGCTGTCCGACCTGCGGGTGCTGGGCGCCCTCGGTGACCTGATGCTGGCGCTGACCGTGGCCGCGGGGTTGACGGGCGGCGCCGACCGGGGCGTGACCTGGGGCTTCGCCACCGGCGTCCTCTACGACCTCATGCTGGACACCCCCTTCGGGCTGTCGGCCCTCACCTACGCGCTGGTCGGCTACGCCGTTGGCCTCGCGGGCTCGGCGCTGATGCGCACGAGCGGCTGGTGGCCGGTCGGCGTGGCGGCCGTGGCCGGCGTGGTGCAGGCCACGCTCTACACCGCCCTGGCCAACCTGATGGGCGACGCCTTCCCCTTCGGCCACCTTCCCGCCATCGCCCTGGTCATGGCCGCATGGTGCGCGCTGCTCGTGCTCCCGCTCATCCGGGTCATGTGGTGGGTCCACGGCCACAGCGAGCCCGACCGCCTGGAGGTCTTGCTGCGGTGAACCCGGAACGCGGGCATGTCCCCCGGCTGCGCCTGTCGGTCATCGCCATTGTGGTGACCGCGCTGTTCGCCTCGCTGTTCGCGCGGCTCTACGACCTGCAGGTCGTCGGGGCGGGCAGCTACCAGCTCAAGGCGGAGGCCAACCGGGTCCGGGAGGTGCAGGTCCCCGCGCCCCGGGGGCGCATCCTCGACCGCAACGGCAAGGTGCTGGTCGACAACCGGGTGTCCGTGGTGGTCGCCATGGAGCGCAACGGCTTCGACGAGCTGTCCGACGCACGCCAGGCCGACCTGCTCAACCGGCTGTCCTGGGACCTGACCGCCTCCGGGCATCCCATCACGCCCGACGAGATCCGCACCCGGGTGAACGACGTGCGCTACAGCCGCTACGCCCCGGTGCCGCTGGCCACCGGCGTCTCCGACGACATGAAGATCTACTTCGAGGAGCGGGCCGGCCAGTACCCCTCGGTGGTGGTAGAGCGCACCGCGCTCCGGTCCTATCCGTACGGCCCCCTCGGCGTGCACATCCTCGGCTATGTCGGCAAGATCAACGACACCGAGCTGGCCGCCGAGGTCGACCAGACGGCCAAGCCGTACACACTCAACGACGAGATCGGCAAGAGCGGGGTGGAGCAGACCTTCGAGCCCTGGCTGCGAGGCACGCCCGGCCTGCGCCGCATCGAGGTCGATGCCGAGGGCAACGAGGTGCGGGTCATCAGCGAGCGCCCACCCCAGGCCGGTGACGACGTCTACCTGACCATCGACGCCGACCTGCAGGCGCTGGCCGAGCAGAAGGTGCAGCAGGGGCTCGCCGATGCCCGGGCCCGTCCCAACCGCGATGGCAGCCGCAACGCCGCCACCACCGGCTCGGCGGTGGTGCTCGACCCCAACAACGGCCAGCTGCTGGCCATGGCGTCGTACCCGGTCTACGACCCCAACATCCTGGCCGACGGCGTCACCGAGTCGGAGTGGGCCGCGCTCAACGACCCGGCCAACGGCTCGCCGTTCAACAACTGGGCCATCCAGGGCCAGTGGGCACCGGGCTCCACCTTCAAGCTGTTCGTGGGCTACGCCGCGCTGATGGCCGGGGTGATGACCCCGGACAAGATCTTCCGGGACTCGGGCGGCTACGCGCTGGCCAACTGCCGCGGGCCGCACTGCTTCTGGCGCAACGCCGGCGGGGCGTCCTACGGCAACGTCAACATCAGCCGGGCGCTGACCGTGTCGTCGGACGCCTACTTCTACAACGTGGGCGCCCAGTTCTGGCTGCACAAGGACGACTACGGCGGCGACGAGGGGCTGCAGAGCCGGCTCACCCCGTGGGGCCTGGGTGCTCCCACCGGCGTGCAACTGACCAGCGAGCGGCCGGGACGGGTGCCCACCCCCAACTGGAAGGTCAACTACGGCGGCCGGGATCCGGTGTGGCGGGCCGGTGACAACATCAACATGGCCATCGGCCAGGGCGACGTGCTGGTCACCCCGCTGCAGCTGGCCAACGGCTACGCGACCTTCGCCAACGGCGGCACCCGTTACGTGCCCCAGATCGCCCTGCGGGCGGTGTCGAACCAGACCGGCCAGGTCACCCAGGAGTTCGCTCCGGTGGTGGCCGGCCAGGTCGACCTGCCGGCCGAGGTGCGCGACCCCCTGCTCCAGGGGCTGCTGGGCGTTCCCCGCAGCGGCACCGCCACCCGGGCGTTCGCCGGCTTCCCGCTGGACGACTTCCCCGTCGCCGGCAAGACCGGCACGGCCCAGGTGAACAACAAGTCCGACACGGCGGTGTTCAGCGCCTTCGGCCCGGTGCCCGCGCCGCGCTACCAGGTGTCGGTGTTCCTGGAGGAGTCGGGCTTCGGCGCCACCGCCTCGGCCCCCGTGGCCCGGGCGTTGTTCGAGGCCTTGTCAGGGATGGTGCCGCTCCAACCCGCGGGGCCGGACGGCCTACCGGTGGGCTCGGCGAATCCGCTCACCGGTGACACGGCCGGCGGGGCGTACGACTGATGTCGGGCGGGGTCTTCCGCTTCGACGGCTTCGACCGCATCCCCTCCCGTTACACGCGCCCGGCCCGGTCCCGGCGGCGCGGCGAGGAGAACTGGTTCCGCGATCGCGCTCCGGCGGCGTGGAAGCACGTCGACCTGGTGCTGGTGGCGTGCGTGGGCGCGGTCTCGGTGCTGGGTGCCCTCATGATCCTGTCCTCGACCCGGGGCACCGACCCCGACAGCTACGACACCTCGTTCCTGCGCAAGCAGGTGCTGTTCATCATCGTCGGCGTGGTGTGCATGGTGGCGGTCACGCTGATCGACTACCGCCGCCTGCGCGACTACGCCTGGCTGCCCTACGTCGGCGTGCTCGCGGCGCTGGTCCTCGTGGTCTCGGCTCTGGGCGAGGAGGTGCGGGGAACCCAGGCCTGGTTCCAGATCGGCGCCTTCCAGCTGCAGCCGGCCGAGTTCGCCAAAGTCGCGGTCATCCTGGCCGTGGCCGCCGTGCTGGCCAGCCGGGAGCCACCTCTGCGCGCCCGCCACCTCCTGGTCGCCCTCGCCCTGATCGCCATCCCTACCGGGCTGATCATGCTCCAGCCCGACCTGGGCACGGCCCTGGTGTTCGTGGGCATCGCCATGGGCATGCTGTTGATGGCCGGGGCGCGCGCCCGTCACATCGTGGTGCTCACCGCGGCGGGGGTCATCGGCGTGGTGGCGGTGGTCAATTCGGGCTTTCTGGAGGACTACCAGCGCGACCGGCTCTCCGGGTTCCTGCAGCCCGACGAAACGCAAGACCTGGCCGACCTGCAGTCGGCCGACTACAACGCCGACCAGTCCAAGGCCACCATCGCCTCGGGCTCCGTGAGCGGCAAGGGCTTGTTCGAAGGCACCCAGACCCGGCTGGGCTTCGTCCCCGAGCAGCACACCGACTTCATCTTCACGGCGCTGGGGGAGGAGCTGGGCTTCGTCGGTTGCGCCACCGCCCTGGCCATCTTCGCCATCATGTGCGCGCGCATCTGGCGAACGGCCCAGATAGCCCAGGATCGGCTGGGGATGCTCATCTGCGTGGGCGTGCTGTCCATGCTGGTGTTCCAGATCTTCCAGAACGTCGGCATGACCATGGGGATCATGCCCATCACCGGCATTACCCTGCCGTTCATGAGCTACGGCGGCTCCTCCACCATCGCCTGCTGGATCGCCATCGGGCTGGTGCTCAACGTGCACATGCGCCGGTTCGGCTGACTCGTCCGATTGTGTGAAGTATGGTGAACATGTGGAAGCAGCCTTGCTCATCATGGTTCGCGAGGGCTTCGAGGCCGCCCTCGTCGTCGCCATCGTGTTCGCTTACCTCCGCAAGCTGGGTCGCCTCGATCTGTCACGGGCCGTGTGGGGCGGCGTCGCCGCGGCGGTAGCCATCTCGCTGATCGTGGGCGTGGTGGTGCACTCCACCGTGGGCGGCCTCGAAGGTGACGCCCGCATGCGGGCCTTCGCCGCCATCTCGGCGCTGGCGGCCGGCGTGCTCACCTGGATGATCTTCTGGATGCGGCGCCAGAGCCGGCTCATCAAGGGCGACCTGGAGCACAAGGTCGACACCGCCCTCCGCTCCGAGCGGATCGGCTTCGCCCTGGCCGGCGTGGCGCTGGTCGCCGTGCTGCGGGAGGGCATCGAGGCCGCGCTGTTCCTGATCGCGGTGGGCACCGACGAGGACGGGTCGGGCGTGCTCCTCGGGGCCTTCATCGGCTTGGCCATCGCGTCGCTGCTCGCGTACTTCGTGTACTGGGGCGGGCGGAAGATGCCGATGAAGGCGTTCTTCACCGTCACCGGGCTCGTGCTGATCGTGTTCGCGGCCGGCCTGGTGGCCCGGACGGTGATGTTCCTCCAGATCTCCGGGGACCTGGGGTCGCTCAACCTCAACGGCGTGTACGACCTCACCTCGGTCCACTGGCTGACCAACGGCAGCGAGGTGGGCAAGTTCCTGGGCGCCATGTTCGGCTGGGACCCGCGCCCGTCGATCGAGCAGGTCGGGGCCTACCTGGCCTACCTGGTGCCGGTGACCATCCTGTTCCTGCGCCCCAGCCGGCCGCAGGCGCCGGCACCCACCGTCCAGACGCCCACGCCGGTGGCGGCCTGAATTACTGTCACAGGTACGACAGACATCAGCGCCGCGTCGTCGACTGACCGCGTTCTGCGGGGTTCGGGGCACGGAGCGGCTCCCCGCTAGCCTTGTCCTGACATGTCATCCGTCTGGTCGCAGCTCGAGCCTCACCTTGCCGGGGTATCCAAGCCCGCCCGCTACATCGGGCTGGAGCTCGGCGCGCAGCGACCCTCCGCGCCCGCCGGGGCGGTGTCGTGGCTGCTCACCTACCCCGACACCTACGAGATCGGGCTGCCGAACCAGGGCCTCCAGATCCTCTACGAGATCGTCAACGAGCGCGACGACGCCTGGGCCGAGCGGTCCTACGCCCCCTGGGGTGACCTCGAGGCCGTCATGCGCCGCGAGCGCATCCCGCTGTTCTCGGTCGACACCCACCGGCCCGCGGGCGACTTCGACGTGCTCGCCTTCAACCTCTCCGCCGAGCTGACCTACACCAACCTGCTCAACTGCGTGGACCTGGCCGGCGTGCCGGTCCGGGCCGCCGAGCGCCGGCCCGAGCACCCGCTGGTGGCCGCGGGCGGGCACTGCACCTACAACCCAGAGCCGCTGGCCGGCTTCCTCGACTTCGTGGTGCTGGGAGACGGCGAGGAGGTGGTGTCCGAGATCACCGAGGTGATCGCGGCGTGGAAGGCCTCGGGCCGGACGGAAGGCAGCCGCGAAGCCCTGCTGCGGGAACTGTCCCACGTCGAGGGCGTCTACGTGCCTTCGATGTACGAGGTCGACTACGACGGGCCGCGCATCGCCGCCATCCGCCCCCGCTTCCCGGACGTGCCCGAGCGGGTGGAGAAGCGCACCATCGCGGACCTGGCCGACTGGCCCTACCCCCGGAACCAGCTCGTCCCGCTGACCGAGGTGGTGCACGACCGGCTCAACGTCGAGGTGTTCCGGGGCTGCACCCGGGGCTGCCGCTTCTGCCAGGCGGGGATGATCACCCGGCCCGTGCGGGAGCGGCCGGCCGAGCAGGTGCGCACCATGGTGGGCGAGGGCCTGCGGCGCACCGGCTACGACGAGGTGGCGCTGACCAGCCTGTCCACCGCCGACTTCTCGGGCATCGAGGATGTGGTGCGGGGCATCGTCGACGCTCCGTCCGCCTGCGGCCAGACCTCGGTCAGCCTGCCGAGCCTGCGGGTCGACGCCTTCACCGTCGGCATCGCCGCCCAGATCCAGAAGGCGCGGCGCACCGGCCTGACCTTCGCTCCCGAGGCCGGCACCTGGCGGATGCGCCAGATCATCAACAAGCTCATCCGCGAGGAGGACCTGTATGGCGCGGTCGAGAGCGCCTTCTCGACCGGCTGGCGGCGGGTCAAGCTCTACTTCCTCACCGGATTGCCGTCCGAGACCGACGCCGACACGCTCGGCATCCTCGACCTGGCGCGCAACTGCGTGGAGATCGGGCGCCGCCACACCAAGGGCGTGACAGTCAAGGCGTCGGTGGGCGGGTTCGTGCCCAAGCCGTTCACCCCGTTCCAGTGGTTCGGCCAGAACACGGCCGAGGAGCTGGGCCGCAAGATCGGCCTGCTGCGCGAGGGCGCTCGCTCGGCCAAGGGCGTCCAGCTCACCTGGCACGACCCGAAGGCGACGCTCGTCGAGGGGCTGGCCTCTCGGGGCGACCGGCGGCTGGGCCCGGTGATCGAGGCCGTGTGGCGGCGGGGCGGCACGTTCCAGGAGTGGAGCGAGCACTTCCGGCTCGACCTGTGGCTCGACGCCCTGGCCGAGGCGGGGCTGGATCTCGAGTGGTACGTCTACCGCCACCGTACCGAGGACGAGGTGCTGCCCTGGGCCCACCTGTCGGCCGGCCTGCACCAGGACTTCCTGTGGCAGGACTGGCAGGACGCGCTGGCCGAGGTCGGCCTGCCGGACTGCCGCTGGACGCCCTGCTACGACTGCGGCGCATGCACCGGCTACGGCATCGAGCACGTGGTGGCGTCGGCCACCGCGCCCGCGGGCGGCAGCCAGGGCACCGGCCAGGACCTGTCAACCGGCGGCCTGCGCCCCGGTCCCGTCCCGGTCAGCCTCACCCCCCGCTCGCTGGTCGGAGCGCGGTCATGACCGGCAACGGTCCGGCGCCCCGGGTGCGCATCCGCTTCTCCAAGCACGGCAAGGTGCGGTTCACCAGCCACCGCGACGTCGCCCGCATCTGGGAGCGGGCGCTGCGGCGGGCCGGCGTGGCCGTGGCCTACACCGAGGGGTTCTCGCCCCGCCCCAAGCTCAGCTTCGGCCTCGCTCTGTCCACCGGGCACGAGTCGCAGGCCGAGTACCTGGACGTGGCCCTGCGCGACGCGCCCGGGCCCGACGCCGTCGAGCAGCTGCCCGCGCTGCTCGCCCCGGCCCTCCCCGCGGGCATGGAAGTGCAGGCGGCCACGGTCCTCATGCCCGGAGCCGAGTCGCTCCAGCAGGCCGTGACCAGCTGCACCTGGTACATCGAGATCGGCGACGTGGCGCCGGACGAGGTGGCCGCGGGCGTCGCTCGGACGCTGGCCGCCACCGAACTGCCGCTGACCCGGTCCCGCAAGGGCCACAGCGTCACCGACGACGTGCGGCCCGCCATCCTCGACGTGCGCGTGCTCGGTCCGGTGACCGAGATCGTCGCCCCCCTCGCCCCCCGGGCGACGGCTCTCGGCACCGCACTGGAAGCCGAGCTGGCCACGCAGCCCCGTGGCCTGCGCCCCGCCGAGCTCATCGAAGCGATCGATCCGACCTGGGTGGTGGCCCGGGTCACACGAAATCATCAATGGACGCAGGCCGGCGGCGCCCGGTGCGAGGTCATCGACCTCGGGCCGGCAGCGACGCCGCCTCCGCACGCCGAGGTGCGTGCGTCATGAGAAGGGAACTGATCCATGGCCGAGACAGACGTTTCCGGCAGCCCGGAGGCGCCGAACCCGGTCCCTGAGGTACCGGAAACCCCCGCCGAGGCCCCTCCCCGGCCCACGGCGAAGCCAACCGACAGCCCGTCCCCCGACGGTGAGCGCGCCGCGTCCCCGGACGAGGGTGCGGCCGACGCGCCCGCCGAGGGCGGCGATCCCGCCCGCAAGCGGCGCCGCCGCGGCTCACGCGGCGGCCGCAAGCGCAGCAAGCCGCGCCCCGAGGGCGCCGACAGCGCGCCTTCCGGCGAGAGCGACGGGGACGGGGACGGCGACCGTCCCGAGGCCGCGCCGGCGACCGGCACCCGGGGCCGAGGCGGACGGACCGCCGCGGCTTCCGCCGGCGACGGTGAGGCCGAGGCCGACGCCGTGGCCGCGACCGGGTCCCGGGGCCGACGCCGCCAGCCCGCCGCGAGTGAGGGCGACGACCACGGCAGCGATGGTGCGGCCGGCGCGGACGGTGCCGATGGCGACCGTCCCGCCGGTGGTCGCACCAGCGGCCAGCCGAGCCGCGGTCGCGGGCGGGGCCGCACCCGCAAGCCCGCCGGCGCCAACGCCGACGCCGCGGGCGCCGACGGCGACGACCGCAACCCCGAGCTACCCGACCTGCCCCGCGAGGGCCGTCCCCGCACGGTCGAGGCCGCCGCGGCGGCGCTCGTCCCCAAGGCGCCGCCGCCCAAGCCCAAGATCGGCGACAGCATCCCCGCCGAGGTCCTGGCCCAGATGGGCCGCAAGGACGAAGCGCCCGACGAGGGCGACGGCCGCAAGCGGCGCCGCCGGCGCGGCGGGCGAGGCCGTTCCGGGGGCGGCGGCAAGCAGCCCGCCACCAAGCAGCCGGCCCAGCCGGTCGAGGCGGTCATCGCCTATGACCCCGCCGAGGTGGACGAGGAGACCCTGGAGCGTCGCAAGGGGCGCGAGCGCAAGGGCCGCGCCGTGGGCCGCTATTCGATGTGCGTGCACGTCACGCCGAAGGCCACCCAGATCGCGGTGCTCGAGGGCCGCTCGCTGATCGAGCACTACGTCTCGCACCCCGCCGACGACGTGTCCCAGATCCACGGCAACGTGTACCTGGGCCGGGTGCAGAACGTGCTGCCCGGCATGGAGGCGGCCTTCGTCGACATCGGCACGCCCAAGAACGCGGTGCTGTACCGGGGCGACGTCCACTACGACCCCGAGGACATCGAGCGCTCGGCCTCCGGGCGTCCCCGCATCGAAGACGTGCTCCGGGCCGGGCAGACCATCCTCTGCCAGGTCACCAAGAACCCGATCGGGGCCAAGGGCGCCCGCCTCACCCAGGAGGTGTCGCTGCCCGGACGCTTCGTCGTGCTCATCCCCAACTCGTCGACCTACGGCATCTCCAAGCGCCTGCCCGACGACGAGCGCAAGCGGCTGCGGGCCATCCTCGACCGGGTCAAGCCGGCGCAGCACGGCGTGATCGTGCGCACGGCGGCCGAGAGCGTCACCACCGAGGAGATCGAGAACGACGTCCGCGGCCTGCTCGACCTGTGGTCGCAGATCGAGGCGCTGGCCAAGCGGTCCAAGGCGCCCACGCTGCTGTACCGCGAGCCGGACATGGCGGTGCGGGTCATCCGCGAGGAGTTCAGCCAGGACTACCGCAGCGTGCTGATCGACGACGCCGAGCTGTTCGCCTCGGTGCGGGACTACGTGGGCTCGATCAGCCCCGAGCTGGCCGACCGGGTCGAGTACTACGACCCCGAGGCCGAGGCGCTGCCGCTGTACGAGCGCCACCATGTGCACGAGCAGCTCCACCGGGCCCTCGACCGCAAGGTGTGGCTGCCGTCGGGCGGCTCGCTCATCATCGAGCACACCGAGGCGCTGACCGTGATCGACGTGAACACCGGCAAGAACGTCGGGCGGTCGAGCCTGGAGGAGACGGTCTTCAAGAACAACCTGGAGGCCGCGGTCGAGATAGCCCGCCAGCTCCGGCTGCGGGACGTCGGCGGCATCATCGTCGTCGACTTCATCGACATGGAGCGCAAGGACAACCGCGACGAGGTGGTCCGGGTCTTCCGCGACGCCCTGTCCCGGGACAAGACCCGCACCCAGGTGTTCGAGATCTCGGAGCTGGGCCTGTGCGAGATGACGCGGAAGCGCATCGGCGAGGGCCTCCTCGAGTCCTTCGCGGGCCGCTGCCCCAACTGCGACGGCCGCGGCGTCATCATCGACA
>DASRJN010000628.1:0-3681 GCA_035649455.1 Acidimicrobiales bacterium | reverse complement strand
GTCCGCGGGCGTGGCGATGCCCCCGGCGCAGAACATCGGCACCGGCAGCCAGGCCGTCTCCGCGATCTCCTGCACGAGGGGCAGCGGGGCCTGCAGGCGCTTGGCCCAGTCGAACAGCTCGGCCGAGTCGGCCTGGGTGATCTTGCGGATGTCGCCCAGGATCGAGCGCAGGTGCCGGACCGCCTCGACGATGTTGCCGGTGCCGGCCTCGCCCTTCGACCGGATCATCGCCGCGCCCTCGCTGATGCGGCGCAACGCCTCGCCCAGGTTCGTGGCGCCGCACACGAAGGGCACGGTGAAGGCCCACTTGTCGATGTGATGGGCCTCGTCGGCCGGCGTGAGCACCTCGGACTCGTCGACGTAGTCGACCCCCAGCGCCTGGAGGATCTGCGCCTCCACGAAGTGGCCGATGCGGGCCTTGGCCATGACCGGGATGGTCACCGCGGCCACGATGCCCTCGACCAGCTCGGGGTCGCTCATGCGGGCCACGCCCCCGTCGCGGCGGATGTCGGCGGGGACCCGCTCCAGCGCCATGACGGCGACCGCCCCGGCGTCCTCGGCGATCTTGGCCTGCTCGGCCGTGACCACGTCCATGATCACGCCACCGTTCAGCATCTCGGCCAGGCCGCGCTTGACGCGCTGGGTGCCCGTGTCGTGGGAAGGGACGGAGGCGGGGGCGGACTCGGTCATGCGGTCAGTCTACGAGCGGACACCCCGGCACTCCCCAGCCACTTCCAGGCCAAATGGTCCGGTTGGGTCACAGCTCCCTGAGGAGGGCGATGCGCTCCTCGATGGGCGGGTGGGTGTCGAACATGCGGTTGAACCGGGACAGGCGCCCCTCACGCTCCGTCTGGGCCGACGGCTGCTCGATCCACAGGTGCGCGGTGGCCCGGCTGGTGGCGTGGACGACCGTGGTGTCGTCCTTCAGCTTCTCCAGGGCCGAGATCAGGCCCGGCGGGTACCGGGTCATCTCGACGCCGGACACGTCGGCCAGCGTCTCGCGCCGCCGGCTCACCGCCCGCTGCATGACGGTGGCGATGACCGGGGACAGGACCAGGAGGGCGAAGCCGACCACCGACAGGATCGCCATCGGCCCGCTGTTGCCGCCGTGCTGCCGGTCGAAGTCGCGGTGGGAGTTCCGGCCCATGCCCCACCACGCCAGGCGCACCCCCAGGTCCGCCAGCAGCGCCACGATGCCCACCATCGTGACCGCCAGCGTCGAGACCAGGATGTCGTAGTTCTTGACGTGCGAGAGCTCATGGGCGAGCACGCCCTCGAGCTCGATGCGGTTCATCTTCTCCAGCAGCCCGGTGGTGACCGCCACCGCCGCGTTCCGGGGGTTGCGGCCGGTGGCGAAGGCGTTGGGGGCGGGGTCCTCGATGACGTAGAGCCGCGGCTTGGGCAGGCCCGACGCGATGCACAGGCCCTCGACGATGTTGTGGTACCGGGCGTAGGACTCGACCGGCGCGGGCCGGGCCCGGCTCATCCGCAAGGCCACCTTGTCGGACTGCCAGTACGCCACCAGGCTGGTGACCACGCTGATGGCGATGGCCAAGGCGACGCCGGCATAGCCGAGGCCGAGCAGGTAGCCGAAGCCCGCGGCCACCAGGGCGACGAACAGGACGAAGCCGGCGATCAGCAGCCAGGAGCGGCGCTTGTTGGCGGTGACCTGGTCGTACATGGCGGCGCCCGGCGGCGTCAGGAACGTTGCGGGCAACGCTTCAGAAGCTGACGCGGGTGGGGCCGCGCGACTCGTCGTCGGCCTGGAAGTACTCGCGCTCCGAGAACGAGAACATGCCCGCCAGCAGGTTGGCCGGGAAGCTCTGGATCTTCGTGTTATAGCGATACACCGTGTCGTTGTAGAACTGGCGCGCGTAGGCGATGCGGCCCTCGGTGCCGGTCAGCTCCTCCTGTAGCTGGGAGAAGTTCTGGTTGGCCTTGAGGTCGGGGTAGGCCTCGGACAGCGCGAACAACGACTTGAGGGCGCCGGTGATCATGTTCTCCGCCTGGGCCTGCTCCGCGGGGCCCTGGGCGTTCATGCCCGCGTTCCGGGCGGCGACCACGGCCTCGAGCGTCTCGCTCTCGTGCGCGGCGTAGCCCTTCACGGTCTCCACCAGGTTGGGGATGAGGTCGTAGCGCCGTTTGAGCTGGACGTCGATCTGGGCCCAGGCGTTCTCGATGCGGTTCCGCAGCGAGACGAGCCCGTTGTAGCTGATCACCACGTACAGCCCGATCAGGACCAACAGCACCACGATGACGATGAGGAAGATCATCACGGACACTCATCCTACGGACTCGCGGCCGGTCGCCGGACATCACGGTCGGTGATCGACGGTGGGGCCGTCAGGCGAGGCGCTCGTAGCGCTCGGCGTAGGCCTCGCCGAGGTGGAGCATGGAGAACTCCTGGGCCCGCAGCTCGGCCGCCGCCAGCAGCCCCACCCGCAGCTGCGGTTCGGACAGCGCCCGGGTGAGCGTCCGTCCGAGGGCCTCGACGTCGCCGGGCGGCGTGAGCAGGGCATCCACCCCGTCGGAGGCCACGTTGGCGTAGCCGTCGAGCGCCGAGGCCACGACCACGGCCCCGGCCGCCATGGCCTCCAGCAGCACCACGCCGAACGACTCACCGTGCAGCGAGGGGGCGCAGAACACGTCGGCGCCGCGCATGCGGGCCGCCACCTCCTCGTCGCTGAGCCGGCCGAGCCACTCGACGCGGGGGTCGCCGCCGTGCCGAGCCTTGAGCGCCTCGGTCTGGGGACCGGTGCCTCCCACCCACAGCGTGACGTCGGCGGGCAGCAACCGCAGGGCGTCGAGCAGCACGGAGAGGCCCTTGCGCTGCTCGTGCCGGCCGATGAAGAAGATGGTGGGCCCGTTGCTGGGATGCGGCACGGCCTTGGCGAACCGCTCGACCTCGATGCCGTTGAACAGCAGCTCGTAGCTGCCGCCGACGGCCCGCTGGGCGGTGGCCAGCGCATCCTTGGACACCGCGCAGCGGATGTCGAGTCGCTTGGCCAGCCAGCGCACCCCGGGCCGGGCCGCGGTGTAGGCGGCGCTGTCGCCCGCCCGGTGGAAGGTGCCCACGATGGGCGCGTTGCGGAACAGCAGCGACGTCATGGTCGGGCCCGGGGCCAAGGGCTCGTGCAGGTGCAGCACGTCGAAGGCCTCGTCCCGCAGGGCCCGGATGGTGCGGAGCTGCGCCGCGGGGTCGGGCGCCAGGGGTGCGAAGGAGCCGTTGGAGGCGGTCGGCACGCTCTTGCCGAGCGGTGTCACGCCCGCGTCGGGCGGCGGGCCGTCACACGGGGCGAGGACCCGGGTGTCGAAGCCCAAGGAGCGCAGCACTCGCGCGAGGCCCAGCACCTGGGCCTGGACCCCACCCGGAACCGTGAGGCTGTATGGGCAGACCAGCCCGATGCGCACGGGTCGAGGGTACCCCACCCTGTTGAGGGCCTAGAGCTTGACCGGCGTGTCCGCGTAGTCGCTGGGCCAGTTGGGTTGGAGGAGGTGCCACTGCGCGGGAGCGCGGCTGATCAGCTCCTCCAGCCGGTGGGCCACGTCCTGGGTGATGCGGGCCACGTCCTCGCGGAAGGTGCCCCGCCGGTCGGTGGGCACCGGCGGCAGGACCAGGCCGTGGTGGCCCCGGCCCCGGTCGTACACGGCCGCGGGCAGGATCGGGGCACCGGTGCGCAG
>DASRJN010000627.1:0-7569 GCA_035649455.1 Acidimicrobiales bacterium | reverse complement strand
GAGGTGGGCGAGTCGAGGCCGCGGTCAGGGATGTGCACACTGACCCCCTATGCCGATCCTGCGTGCGGCCCCCGCCGTGCCCGTGACCGCCACCATCCTTGCGGCGGCCGAGGTGGGCGAGTCGAGGCCGCGGTCAGGGATGTGCACGCCGACCCCCTATGCCGATCCTGCGTGCGGCCCCCGCCGTGCCCGAGGTGGGTAGGTCGGGGTGGAGGTCAGGGATGTGCACGCCGACCTCCGATCACGACGGCCGCGGGCGGGGGGAGGCGGGTCGCGCCGAGGCCCGCCAGGTTGGTCGACGCGACCTGGGTGCCGGGGCGGGCGGCGGCGTGGACCACCGCCGCCGGCGTGTCGGGCGGCAGGCCGGCGTCCGCCAGGCGGGCCGCGATGGCGCCCTGCTGGGCGCGCCCTGTCAGCACGACCAGCGAGGCGCCCGGGTCGGCGAGCGAGGGCCAGGGGACGGGGGCGGCGTGGGGGTCTCGGTCGCCGGAGGCGAAGCTCACGATGGTGCCGCGGGCGAGGCCGGCGGCCAGGGGGGCCGCGGTCGCGGCCGTGACTCCGGGGGTGACCACGACCGGCACGCCGCGGGCGGCGAGGGCCGCGGCCTCCTCGGCGCCGCGGGAGCAGACGAACGGGTCGCCGCTCTTGAGCCGCACCACCAGCAGGCCGGCCTCGGCCCGGGCGGCCAGCAGGTCCGCGATGGCGTCGGTCGACCACGCCGGTCCCTCCGGCGTGCGGCCCACGTAGACCTGCTCGGTGCCCGGCCGAGCCAGGGCCAGGACCGGCGCGGCGGACGGCCGGTCGGCCACCACCACGTCGGCCTCCCCCAGCAGGCGGGCCGCCCGGCGGGTGAGCAGCAGCGGGTCGCCCGGCCCGGCGCCCACCAGATGGACGACCGGCCGGCTCACCTGGCCCCCTGGCTGAACCGCCACAAGGCGTTGAGGGCGGCGGCCGCCACCGCGCTGCCGCCACGCTCGCCCACGTTGGAGATGGCGGGCAGGCCGCTGTCCCGCAGCGAAGCCTTGGCCTCGGCGGCACCCACGAAGCCCACCGGCAACCCGATGACCAGCGCGGGGGCGAAACGACCGGCTGCGGCCAGGGCGATGACTTCCCGCAGCGCGGTGGGGGCGTTGCCCACGACGACCACGGCCCCCGATCGCCAGCGCTCGGCGGCCAGCCGCATGGCGGTGGCCGACACGGTGACCCCCGGCTCGGTCCGCTCCCGGGCCTCGGCCAGCAGCGACACGGTGCCGGCCCGGCGGGAGGCGACGGCCACCATCTCCACGTCCGCCACGACCGGCGCGCCCGAGCGCAGGGCCCCGACCCCGGCGGCGCAGGCGGCCTCGTCCACCACCAGCGTGTCGGCGTAGCCCACGTCGGCCGCCGCGTGGATCACCCGGGCCACCACGGCCCGGGACAGCGGCGGCCACGCCGACAGGTCGACGCGCTCGGCGAGGATGCGATAGCTCTCGGCCTCGATGGGGTGGATGGGGGGCAGGCTCATCGGGCGGGCTCCGGCCGGGGATGGTGGCGGCGGGTGACCACCCGGCCCCCCAGCACCGCGGTGTCGGCCGTGCCCACCAGCACGATGGTCCGCATGCCCGCGGCGGCGGGGTCGAGGTCGGCGAGTGTGGTGATCATCACGTCCTGGTGCGGGCCGGTGGCGTCGCTGACCAGCGTCACCGGGGTCGCGGGGTCGAGCACTTCTGACAGGACCGCGGCGGCCCGCGCCAAGTGATCCGGCCGGCCCGCCGAGCGGGGGTTGAACAGCGCCAGCGCCAGGCCTGACCCGGCGGCGGCCCGGAGCTGGGCCTCGATCCGCTCCCACGGCATCAGCAGGTCCGACAGCGTGAGCGCGGCGTGCGGTCCGGCCAGCGGGGCTCCGGCCGCCGCCGCCGCGGCGTGGGCCGAAGTGACCCCGGGGACCACGTCGACCGGCACTCCGGGCACCGCCGCCAGCTCCAGCGTCACCGAGGCCATGGCGAACACCCCGGGATCGCCGGACGACACGACCGCCACCCGCCAGCCCGCGGCGGCCAGCGCAACCGCGTCGCCGGCCCGTGCGATCTCGGCGCCCATGGTCGAGCGCAGCACCAGCTGGTCGGGGCGCAGCAGCCCGTCGGCGGCCTCGACGTACGGCCCGTAACCGATCACCGCGCCCGCGCTGCGCAACGCGGCCACGGCCGCAGGCGTGCGGTGCACGGCGGCGCCCGGTCCGAGGCCGACCACCGCGACCCGTCCGCCCGTGGGGTCCCGAGGGCCGGGGGCAACTGCCACCGCGGCGGTGGCGGTCGGGCTCTTGTGCTTGGGTGCCACGAGCCGGGCGCCGGGCCCGGCGGCCAGCAGGGCCGCGGCCTCGGCCACCGACGGCGTGCCCACGGCGTCGGCGACGGCTTCGCTGGGGCTGGGGACCGCCACCTGGCCCAGGAGGGAGGCGGGGAAGGTGACCGCGCCCCGGGGGACGGCGGGATGGCCGGCCCGGCGGTCGACCGTGGCCACGGCGTCGGGCAGCGTCTCGCCCGCGGCGGACAGGGCCTCGGCCATCACGGCTTCGACTTCGCCGGCGGTGGCTCCTGACGAGCACCCGATGCCCACCGCCACCACCGGGCGCGGGGCCTCGCCGTCAGCGCGCGCGTCGCCCCAGGCGACGAACACGGGGTTGTCGGCCACGAAGCGGACGCCGCCGTCGGGCAGATCGGTGGCCTGGTCGACCGAGACCTGGACCAGGGAGCCGAGACGAGCGCGGGCGGCCAGCGCCCGGTCGGCGGCCGCGTAGGTGGCGACCACCCGGGCCCCGGGGGCGGCCGCGGCGAGCGCCGCGTCGAGCACCTCGATCCCGCCGCCGCCCGCGAACACCCGGTCGGGGCGCGGCAGCCCGGCCAGGGCCGCGGGAGCGTCGCCTTCGACCACCTCGACGACGGCGCCCAGGGCGGCGGCGTTGGCGACGATGGTGGCCGCCGCGGCGGGGTCACGTTCGACGGCCACGACCCGCAGTCCAGGGGCGGCGAGGGCGGCCTCGATGGCGACCGATCCGCTGCCCGCGCCCAGGTCCCAGAGGACGCCCCGCTCGGGCAGGTCGAGGTGGCCGAGGACGACGGCCCGGACCTCCGGCTTGGTGATCATCCCCGCCCGGTGGGCGAAGGCCGCGACCGGGCGGCCGCCGGTCCGGGCCGATGCCCGCACCGGCGAGGGCGGGTGGGCCAGGACCACGACCGAGCGGTGGTCGAAGCTGCCCGCGGCCAGGGCCGCCACACCGTCGAGCCGGGTGACGGCGTCGCCGGCCTCGCCCAGCCGCGACGCTACGGCCACGATCGGATGGTGCGCACCCAGCGTCACGAGCGCAGCGCCGACGGCCTCGGGCGGAGCGGCCGGCCCGCACAGCACCGCGGCCACGGCTGCCCCGGCCACCTGAGCCGCGGCGGCCGCGGCGTCGCCGGTGTGGCACGAGGCCACCACTGCTTCGTCCCACGGCAGCCCCAGGCGGGCGAACGCCAGGGCCACCGACGACGGCGCCGGGTGGACCGCCAGCCGCTCGGGGCCGAGGCGGGCGCCCAGCGCCCGCACGATCCCGTGGAAGCCCGGATCACCCGACGCGAGCACCGCCACCAGGCCCGGGTGGCGGGCCACGTCCTCGAGCGCCGCCAGTCCTCCGGCCACGGTCGTCGTCTCGACTCCCGGCCTCAGCAGGTCGGCCACGGCCTCGAGTTGTCCCGCCCCGCCCGCCACCAGGCGCGCCCCGGCCAGGGCGGCGAGCGCCTCGTCCCCCACGGGCCGCCCGCCCAGCAGCCCGACGACATGGATGAGCTCGACGACCTCGCTCACCGAGCCACCTCGCCCACCACCAGCAGCCCCGCCCCCGGGGCTCCATCCCGGCGGACGGCGCCGTCGACGACGGCCGCCCACGGCCGTCCCGCGGGCACCAGGGAGGCGACCGCGGCCTGGACGTCCGGCACCTCGCTCGCCCGCGTGCGGGCGACGCCGTCGCCGCCGCCGGAGTCGAGCGAACCGAGCGTGAGCGTGACCGACACCGGCCGGTGGTGCAGCGCCAGGCCCGCCGCGCCCGCCAGGGCAGTCTCGACCGGTGGGCCGGGGATCGCCTCGGTGGCGACGCCCCGGGCGGCCAGGGCGGCGGCCTCGGCCGCGTAGTCCGGGTGGAGCCACGGGTCGCCGCGGTAGAGCCGGACCGCGGGCCCGCCGGACTCGGTGAGGGCGGCGGCCGTGGCCTCGGGGTCAGGCCCGGCGGCGACCACCTCCGCCCCGCGTGCGAACGCAGTGGCGAGCGGGAGCAGGCCCGAGTCCGCTACCACGAGGCGCGCCGCGGCGAGGGCGGCCTCGGTCCGCAGGGTGAGCAGGTCGGGATCGCCGGGCCCGCCGCCGGCCAGCACCACCGGGGGAGCGGTCGTCATCGGGGGCGTCCTGTCGTGGTGCCGGGGCGGGAGCGGCGCCGGTGGCCGTGGGCGTAGGTCGGGTCGTAGAGGAGGCAGCGGGGGGCCGCGCCGGCCAAGGCCGGGCCGACCAGGACCAGCACGGTGATGCGGGCACCGGAGGCGGCCATGGTGGCGGCCAGGTCGCCCACCGTCGTCACGTGGACCTGCTCGTCGGGCCACGTGGCGCGGACCACCACCGCGGCCGGGGTGTCGGGGGCGTAGCCGGTGAGCAGCTCGGCTTGGAGCTGCGCCGCCCGTGCGCCCGACAGGTAGACGGCAAGGGTGGCGCCGTGGGCCGCGTAGGCCGCGACGGAGTCGCCGGCGGGCATCGAGGCTGCGGTGCGGCCCGGGAGGCGGGTGGCGATCACCGTCTGGGCCACGGCGGGGACTGTCAGCTCGCGGGCCAGCGCGGCGCTGGCGGCGGCGAGGGAGCCCACGCCGGGGACGATCTCGAACTCACGGTCGTGGGCCAGGCACCAGTCGACCTGCTCCTGGAGGGCCGAGTACAGCGACAGGTCGCCGGAGTGGAGGCGCACGATGGCCGCGTCCGGGTGGGCCTCGTAGATGGCGGCCACGTCCTCGAAGGTCATGCCGGCCGAGTCGTGGACCTCGGCCGCGGGCGAGGCGTGGGCCAGGACCGCCTCGGGAACCAGCGACGACGCCCAGATCACCACGTCGGCCGAGGCGAGCCGGTCCACCGCCCGCAGCGTCACCAGATCCGCCGCCCCCGGCCCCGCGCCCACGAACGAGATCACCGCGGTCGCCTCGGAGGGGCGACGAGGGCCGGCCGCGGGACGAGGTCGGCGGCGGCTGGGTCGGGGCGCACGAAGGAGGTCACTGCGGTCGGACCGGGGGGACGATGAGGGTGGCCAGGTACGACACGGGGCGGTCCGCCACTTCGGCCAGCGGGGCGACCCGGCCGCCGGGGAGGCCGAGCAGCTCGCCCATGACTGCGCCGTCCAGGCGGTCGTGACCGGCCAGGGTGGCCGCGACCGCGCCGATCCGGGCGCCGCCCTTGTAGACCACGACCGCGGCCGAGGGGTCGGCGGCGGCCGCTTCCAGGGCGGTGTCGGCCGCGCCGGCATGAGCCGGGACCAGCACCAGGTGCTCGGTGCCGTCGACGACCGTGGTGCCGGTGCGGGCGGCCAGGTCCTGGAAGGCCATGATCCCGGGGACCACCTCCACCGGGACCGCAGGGCGCAGCCGGCGCACCGAGGCGGCGAGCGACGAGAACGTGCTGTAGACGCTGGGGTCGCCGAGGGTCACGAACGCCAGCCGCTCGCCTGCGTCCAAGTGGCCCACCAGCACGGCAGCGGCGTCGGACAGGGCGGCGTCGCGGGCCTCGGTGCCCACCTCCATCACGAACGGGACCCGCTCGACCGCCACGTCGGGGGCGACCTCCCGCACGATGGCCTCGGCCCGGCCCACCGCCATGGCCGAGGTGGACGGGGCCACCACCCGGTCGGCGTCGCGCAGCACCTCCACCGCCCGGAGGGTCACGAGGCCCGGGTCGCCGGGGCCCACCCCGACGCCCACCAGGGCGGGACCGGGGCGGTGGCGGGCGGCCACCGGGTCCTCCCGCTGCGCGATCGGCGCGTGGCCGGCGGGCTCGGACGCCACCAGGCGCTCCACCGCCAGCCGCAGGAGCTGGGCCTCCGAGCGGCCCGTGGCCCGGGACACCGCGGCCAGCCGGTCCTTCAGGGCCTCGGGTAGGTAGACGCTGGTCTTCTTCACCGCCAGCGACCATAGGGCATCAGGTAGGGCAGGATGCCACCCGCTACCGTCGCCCGTCGATGACGGCGCTCGGCCCGAGGCTGGTGGTGGCCGGCACCCACTCGGGCGTCGGCAAGACCACGGTGGCGACCGGGCTGGTGGCGGCGCTACGGGCTGCGGGCCACCGGCCGGCGACGGCCAAGGTCGGGCCCGATTTCATCGACCCCGGCTACCACGCCCTCGCCTCGGGCCGCCTGCCCCGCAACCTCGACGCCTGGCTGTGCGGCGAGGAGGCCATCGTCCCGCTCGCGGCCCGGGCCGGGGTGGGGGCCGGCGTGCTGGTGGTCGAGGGCGTCATGGGCCTGTTCGACGGGGCCGCCGACGGCCGGGCCTCGTCGACCGCCGACGTCGCCCGGCTACTGCGGGCGCCCGTCGTCCTGGTGGTCGACGCCGGGGCCATGGCGGGATCGGTGGCGGCGGTGGTCCACGGCTACGCCACGCTCGACCCGGGGGTGGGGGTGGCGGGCGTGATCCTCAACCGCGTGGGGTCGGACGGCCACGAGACCCAGCTGCGCGAGGCACTGGTACCGCTGGGCCTGCCGGTGCTGGGCGCGCTCCGGCGGGACGATCGGCTCACCTGGCGGGACCGGCACCTGGGCCTGGTACCGGTGGCGGAGCAGCCCGGCGAGGTGCGCCGCGCGCTGGACACGCTGGGGGCGGCGGTGGCCGAGCGCGTGGACCTGGCCGCGGTGATGGCCCTGGCCGCCACCGCGCCGCCCCTCGCGGCGGCGGCACCGGTGCCGCTCCCACCGCCGGGGCCGCCGGTCCGGGTGGCGGTGGCGGGCGGCGAGGCGTTCACGTTCACCTACGCCGACACGGTCGACGCCCTGGTGGCCGGGGGCGCCGAGGTGGTCCCCTTCGACCCGCTGCGTGACGCGGCGCTTCCGGCGGACATCGACGGGTTGGTGGTGGGGGGCGGCTTCCCCGAGACCTTCGCGGCCGAGCTGGCCGCCAACCGGCCGCTGCTGGACGACGCCGCCACCCGCATCCGGGACGGGCTCGCCACCTGGGCCGAGTGCGGCGGCCTCCTGTGGCTGGCCCGCGAGCTGGACGGGCACGCCATGGCGGGCGTGATCCCCGCGGTCGGCCGGATGACCGATCGCCTCACCCTCGGCTACCGCGCCGCCACCACCACGACCACCAGCCCCCTGGGCCCGGAGGGCACCGAGTTCCGGGGCCACGAGTTCCACTATTCCTGCCTCGACCCCGGCGGCGACGCCCTGCACCTGGAGGCCCGCTTCGGCCAGGGGCCGGAGGGCTACGCCACGCCCCGCCTGCTGGCCACCTACGTGCACCACCATCCGGGCGGGGACCCGTCGGCGGTGGCGGCCTTCCTCACCGCCTGCCGGGCGGGGAGCTAGGCCTCGGC
>DASRJN010000626.1:0-2473 GCA_035649455.1 Acidimicrobiales bacterium | reverse complement strand
CGCTCGCGGTCGCGGTCCTACGCTGGCGCAGGTGGGGTCGGAGCATCCGTTCGGCGGCCGGGAGCCGACCAGTCACGAGCGGATGACCGGGGTGCCCTGGGATGCGTCGTACCACGGCGGTCCCGCGCCCTGGGACATCGGTCGGCCGCAGCCGGGCGTCGTGCGGCTGGCCGACCGCGGTGGGTTCGCGGGAGCGGTGCTCGACGCCGGCTGTGGGACCGGTGAGAACACGCTGCTGGTCGCCTCGCTGGGACTGCCCGTCCTCGGTGTGGACGTGGCCGAGACCGCCCTGGCGATGGCCCGGGCGAAAGCCGACGAGCGGGGGATCGCGGCCGAGTTCGTGACGGCCGACGCGTTCGCTCTGGAGCGTCTGGGGCGCACGTTCGAGACGGTGCTGGACAGCGGCTTGTTCCACACCTTCGACTGCGACGAGCGCCCCCGCTATGTGGCCAGCCTGGCGTCGGTGACCCGGCACGACGGCACTCTCTACGTGCTGTGCTTCAGCGACGAGGGGCCCGAGACCGGTCCCCATCCGGTCAGCGAGGCCGAGCTGCGGGCCGCGTTCGGCCCCGGCACCGGATGGGAGGTCGCGGCCGTCGAGCCGGTTCCCATCGACACCAGGTTCCACGACCACGGCGTATCGGGCTGGCTGGCGACGTCCAGACGGATCTGATCCCGCGATCGAGTGACTGCCCCTGCTGGGAGACTGGGCTGGTGGGTGAGCAGCATCGGGCCGCAGACGACGTAGAGGTGATCCCTTGCGGGGCCGAGCGGGCCGGCGACGTGCACCGGCTGACCCAGGCTGCCTTCGCGCCCTACGCACGGCTGCAGCCACCCTCGGGCGCCGTGGCCGAGTCGGTGGAGCAGGTGGAGGCTGTCCTGGCCGCCGGCGGGGGTGCGGTGGCCGAGCGGGCCGGGGTGGCGGTGGGCTGCCTGCGCTGGAGCCTGCGGGACGACGGCGACCTGTACGTCGGGCGGGTGGCCGTCGACCCCCGAGAGCGCGGGACGGGGATCGGACGTGCCCTCATGGCCTGGGCCGAGGCCGACGCCCGGCGGCGTGGATGCCCCGGCCTCAGCGTCGGCGTGCGCGTCGCTCTGCCCGAGAACCTCGCCTACTTCCAGCGGATGGGCTTCGTGGTCACCGGGGAGCACAGCCACGACGGCTTCGACCAGCCGACCTGGCTGTCCCTGCGCAAGGACCTCGCGCCGTCTCCGTCCTCATCGAGCCCGTAGACATCGGACCCGAGGACCTGGACTCGCCCGGTGTAGGTCGGGCCATTGCGGCTACGCCCGCGTAGCGCGGCCCGGACCAGGGGCGTGACAAGCTCGCGGCATGAGCGGACCGGTGACCGCCGAGGATGCCCGGCCGGACGAGGCGGCGTGCGGGGAGCCGCACGAGCCCGAGGTGGAGGTGTCGCCGAGCCGGGAGGCGAGGGTCGGGGGGATCGCGGTGCGGCGGGCGCTGCCGCGCCGGCAGCGGCGGACGGTGGGGGCGTGGTGCTTCGCCGACCACTTCGGGCCGGTCACGGCGGACGCCGCTCGCATGGAGATCGGGCCGCATCCGCACACCAGCCTGCACACGGTGACCTGGCTCCTGGAGGGCAGCCTGCTGCACCGGGACAGCCTGGGCAGCGAGCAGCCGATCCGGCCGGGCCAGCTCAACCTCATGACCGCGGGACACGGCGTGGCCCATGCCGAGGAGACCCCGGCCCGGGACGCGGACCAGGTCCAGCACGGCATCCAGCTGTGGGTGGCCCAGCCGGAGCGCACCCGGCACGGGCCGCCGGCCTTCGAGCACCACGCGGAGCTGCCCACCGCGGGGATCGGTGCGGCCCGGGTCACCGTGCTCGTCGGCGAGGTGGCGGGGGCCGCGTCCCCGGCCCGCACCGACACGCCCCTGGTGGGAGCCGACCTGGCCAGCGGGGGCGGGCGGTTCACCGTGCCCCTGAACCCCGGCTTCGAGCACGCGTTGGTGGTGCTGATCGGATCGCTGGCGGTGGGCGACACGCCCGTCGTCCCTGGACACCTCGCCTATCTGGGTCAGGGCCGCGAGCAGCTCGCGCTGGCGGCCGAGGGCACCACCCGGGCGCTGCTGCTCGGCGGCGAGCCGCTGGGAGAGCAGATCGTCATGTCCTGGAACTTCGTCGGCCGCTCGCGGGACGAGGTGGCTCAGGCGGCGGCCGACTGGAACGCCGGAGCGGAGCGGTTCGGCGAGGTGGACTCGGCCCTGGCACGCATCCCCGCGCCCTGACCGCCGGCGTCAGCCGTCGAAGTCGTCCCGCAGGTCCCGCTTGAGGATCTTGCCCGCAGGGTTGCGGGGCAGGGGATGGTCGGCGCCCCACACCGCGATCCGAGACGGGACCTTGAACGGCGCCAACCTCCGGCCCACATGCTCCTGCAGCTCCTCGACCGTCACGGTCGCGCCCGGCCGCGGGACCACCACGGCCGCCACCTCCTCGCCCAGGCGCTCGTG
>DASRJN010000625.1:0-3632 GCA_035649455.1 Acidimicrobiales bacterium | reverse complement strand
CCGCGGCGTTCCTCGCCCCCGCCGCGCTGCTCACCGCCCTGACGGTCGTGCTGGGCGTCGCCCCCGCGGCCGTGGACCGCTGGGCGGGCGGCGCGGCAAGGGCGCTCGACCCGGCCGTCGAGCCGGTCCACCTGGCGCTCTGGCACGGGTTCAACCTGCCCCTCGCGCTGTCGGCCGTAGCGCTGGCGGGCGGCCTGGCGCTGTTCCTGGCCCGCGCCCGTGTCGCCCGCGTGCTGGCGTGGGGCGGCCGGCTGCCGAGCGGCGCCGACGTCTACCACGGCGTCCTCGGAGCCGTGAACACCGGCGCCGATCGGCTGACGGGGCTGGTGCAGAACGGCTCGCTGCCCACCTACGCGGGCGTGATCCTGACCACCGCGGCGCTGCTCACCACCGGCGCGCTGGTGGCGGGCGGCGGCTGGCCCGGGTGGCCGGCACTGGTCGGCTCGGCCGGCCACGTGGCGGTCTGCGTGGCCCTGGTGGTCACCGCCGTGGCGGCCGGGGCCGTCCACCGGCGCTTCTCGGCCGCCCTGCTGCTGGGTGCCACCGGCTACGCCATGGCCGGGCTGTTCGTGGTCCAGGGAGGCGCCGACCTCGCCCTCACCCAGGTGGCGATCGAGACCTTGACCACCGTGCTGTTCGTGCTGGTGCTCCGGCGGCTGCCCGATCGCTTCGAGCCCCGGGTGAGGCCGGGACGCCGGGTCGTGCGGGCGTCGGTGGCGGTGGCCGTCGGGCTGACGGTGTTCGGGCTGGCGCTCACGGCCGGGGGCAGCCGGACCGAAGCGCCGGTGTCGGGCGAGATGGTCGAGCGGGCGGTGCCCGACGGCGGCGGGCGCAACGTCGTCAACGTCATCCTCGTAGACTTCCGGGGCTTCGACACCCTGGGCGAGATCACGGTGCTCACCGCCGCGGCCATCGGCTCGGTGGCGCTGGCCCGGGCCGGCCGGCGGCACCGGGGCCGCGACCCGGCAGAGCCCGCGGCCGACGAGGCCCTCGAGGTGCGCCGGCTCGTGGTGGTGGACGTGGCGGTGCGCCTGGTGTTCCCCGCGGTGCTGGTGGGCTCGCTGTACCTGCTGTTCGTGGGCCACAACCAGCCCGGAGGCGGGTTCGTGGGCGGGATCGTCGCGGGTGCGGCGGTGGCCCTGCGCTACGTGGCCGGCGGCATCGACGACGTCCGCAGCCTGTCCCGGGCCCGGCCGTGGACGGTGCTGGGCGCGGGGTTGCTGGTGTCGGCGGTGACCGCGGCCGTGCCCCTCCTGTTCGGCGGCGAGGTGCTGGAGGGCGCCCTCGTGGAGGGAGACCTGCCCCTGCTGGGCCACATCAAGCTCACCTCGGCGCTGGCGTTCGACGTCGGTGTCTACCTGGTGGTGCTCGGGTTGGTGCTGATGGTGTTCGAGTCGTTCGGCGACGAGCCCCGGGTGCCGGCGCCATGACCGTGCTGCTGGCCGCCACCGCCGCCGCACTGTTCGGCATCGGCACCTACCTGGTGCTCCAGCGCAAGCTCAGCCGCATCATCATCGGCATCGCCCTGCTGGGCCACGGCGCCAACGTGCTCATGGTCTCCTCCGGGACGCGTGGCCGGGCTCCGCTGATCGGCAACGGTCCCACCGAGGACCTGGCCGACCCCCTGCCCCAGGCCCTCGCGCTGACCGCCATCGTCATCAGCTTCGGCGTGACCGCGCTGCTGCTCGCGCTGGCGTACCGCAGCTGGCTGCTGACCCACGACGACGAGGTCCAGGACGACGTCGAGGACCGGGACGTAGCGCTCCACGGCGCCCCCGACGTCGAGCTCGACGACGAGAACGCCGACCGCGAGGACGTCCCGTGAACGCCCTGCTCAGCCTGCCGGTCCTGCTGCCGCTGCTGGGGGCGGCCCTGTCGGTCCTGGCCGGGCGTTCGCGCCCGCTGCAGCGGGCCATCGCCCTGACCACGCTCACCGCGGTGGCGGTGCTGGCTGTCGTGCTGCTGGTGGAAGTGGACCACCACGGACCCGCGTCGACCGCGGCGGGGGGCTGGCCGGCGCCGCTCGGCATCGCCCTGGTCGCCGACCGCTTCTCGGCCATCATGCTCGTGGTGGCGGCGCTGATGCTGCTGGCCGTGCTGGTCTACGCCATCGGCCAGCCCGGGGCCGAGCGCAACCACGTGGGCTTCCAGTCGGTGTACCTGATCCTGGCCGCGGGGGTGGCGGCCGCCTTCCTCACCGGCGACCTGTTCACGCTGTTCGTGGCCATCGAGATGATGCTGACCGCGAGCTATGTGCTGCTGACACTGGGCGGCCGGCTCGACCAGGTGCGCTCCGGCATGACCTACGTGGTCATCAGCCTGCTGGCCTCGGTGCTGTTCGTGACCCTGCTGGCGGTGGTCTACGCCTCGACCGGGACGGTGAACATGGCGCAGCTGTCGCTGCGGATCGCCGACCTGCCGGACGGGCTCCGCAGCGCCCTGGCCGTGCTGATGCTGGTCGTGTTCGGGATCAAGGCAGCCATCTTCCCGCTGTTCTTCTGGCTGCCCGACAGCTACCCGACCGCGCCGTCACCGGTCACGGCCATCTTCGCCGGCCTGCTGACCAAGGTGGGCGTGTACGCCATCATCCGCACCCAGACGCTGCTGTTCCCGGCCGGGACCCACCCGGTGACGCTGCTATTGGTGCTGGCGGGGGCGACGATGCTGGTGGGCGTGCTGGGCGCCATCGCCCAGGGGGACTTCAAGCGCGTCCTGTCGTTCCAGATCGTGAGCCACATCGGCTACATGATCATGGGCCTGGCCCTGTTCAGCGTGGCCGGCCTCGCCGCCGCCGTCCTGTACACGGTGCATCACATCGTGGCGAAGACCGGGCTGTTCCTCACCGGCGGCCTGATCGAGCACGCCGGTGGGTCGAGCCGGATGGCGCGGCTCGGGGGCATGGTGCGGACCGCGCCGGTCATCGCCGTGCTGTTCCTGGTGTCGGCGCTGAGCCTGGTGGGCGTGCCCCCGCTGTCGGGGTTCATCGCCAAGTTCGCCCTGGTGGACGCGGCCGCGGCGCGGTCGTCGTACGTGATCCTGGCGGTGTCGCTGGTGGTGAGCCTGCTCACGCTCTACTCGCTGATGAAGGTGTGGATCGCGGTGTTCTGGAGCCCGGCCCGGGACCCGGTGCCCGATGCGGTCGTGCCCCGGCCGGGCGAGCCGCTCGGCGGCCCCCTGCTGATGGTGGCGCCCACCGCCGCGCTGGCCGCGCTGACCCTGGCCATCGGCCTGGCCGCGGGCCCGATCTACGACTACAGCGTGCGGGCCGCGGCCGACCTGCTCGATCCCTCGGCGTATGTGACGGAGGTGCTCGGATGAGAAGCTCGCTCGGCCTGATGGCGATGCTGCTGGCCATCTGGCTGCTGGCCTGGGGCTCGCTGTCCTGGGCCAACGTCCTGAGCGGCCTCGTGGTGGCGGCGGGGCTGGCGGTAGCCCTGCCCGACTTCCGGCGGCCGGCCCACCTGCCGGTGATCCGGCCCCTGCCGCTGCTCCGGCTGGGGCTGAGGCTGGCCCAGGACCTGGCGGTGTCGAACCTGGTGCTGGTCCGCGAGGTGCTGAGCCCGTGGCCGCGCATCTCGACCGGCGTGGTGCGGGTGCCGCTGCCCGGGTGCTCGGACGAGGTGCTGACGCTG
>DASRJN010000624.1:0-5060 GCA_035649455.1 Acidimicrobiales bacterium | reverse complement strand
AGCGGCCAAGGACGCGGTGGGAACAGCCAAGAGCGCCGACAGCCGACTGATCATGCTAGCGCAGCATGAAGCTTAGGAAAACTCCGCGCGCGAGCCTCTCAGCACGAACTCGACGCCACCGTAGCCGATCCCAACCGCTCCTACCACGCGTGCCCGGCGAGAGGGCCTAGCCGGCGCCGTTATTATAACGGCTTGATCAGGGCGGGGCGAAGACGCAGAACTCGTTGCCCTGCGGATCCGCGCACACGTGCCACGGCGTGCGCTCGGTGGGCGGGGCCAGGACGGTGGCGCCCCGGTCCAGGAGGGCGGGGAGGTCGGCGCTGGTGACGTCCCAGTGGATGCGGTTCTTCACGGCCTTGGGCTCGGGCACGGGCGCGAAGGTGAAGCAGGCGAACGGGCAGTCGGGGATGTCCTCGACCCACCAGTACTCCCGGCCGTCCTCGCCGGCGTGGCCGCCCAGCACCTCGGCCCACCACTCGGCCAGGGCCTGGGCCGAGCCCTCGTCGTGCGCGGTGTCGATCGCCAGCTCGCGGAGCCGGGCGAGTGGATCGGGCGGCACGTCGTCCCGCACGAACACGCAGAACTCGCCCCCCTCGGGGTCGGCGACGACGGACCAGCGGAAGCCGGACTCCTCGGCCGGGAGCACCATGGTGGCCCCGAGGTCCAGGACGGGCTGGAGGGCGGCGACGCCGACGTCCACGTGCACGCGGTGCTTCACCGTCTTCGGCTCGGGGACACCGTTGACCCAGATGGTCTCGGCCGGAGTCGCCCCGCGCAGCACGGCATCCCCGTCCTCGTGCACCTCGACCGAC
The DNA here is from genome assembly GCA_035649455.1 of Acidimicrobiales bacterium. Classification (GTDB taxonomy): domain Bacteria; phylum Actinomycetota; class Acidimicrobiia; order Acidimicrobiales; family VFJN01; genus ZC4RG19. The sequence continues at coordinate 4,248 of DASRJN010000624.1, read as the reverse complement.
AGCCCCAGCAGCGCCCCCCAGAACCCGGCCAGGCGGACCGGGTCCGACGCGTCGATGCACAGGTCCTTCCACGTAGCCAGCGGCATGCGGCCCAGCCTCGCACGGCGGGCAGGGGGTCGGGAACGGGGGTAGGGTCCGCGGCCATGGGGAGCACGAGGCGGCAATTTCTCGCCGGCGCTTTGGCCGCGGGGGCGACGCTTCCGCTGGCGGGGTGGGGTCCACCGGCATGTGCACCGGCGCAGCCGCCCCCGTTGCCGCCGTCGCTGCCCGACGGCCTGTTCGCCCTGGGCGTGGCCTCGGGTGACCCGCTTCCCCACGCCGTCGTGCTGTGGACCCGCCTGGCGCCCGCGCCCACCCAGGGCGGGGGCATGCCCGCGGTCGACGTGCCCGTCCGCTGGGAGGTGGCCGAGGACGAAGGCTTCCGCCGCGGCGTGAAGCGAGGCACCGCCGTGGCCGAGGCCCGGTTCGCCCACTCGGTGCACGTCGACGCCGACCGGCTGGCTCCCGGCCACTGGTACTTCTACCGGTTCATGGTGGGCGACCAGGTCAGCCCGGTGGGCCGCACGCGCACCGCGCCCGCCCGGGGCCACAAGGCGGACCGGCTGCGGTTCCTGTTCGCCAGCTGCCAGAACTGGCAGTCCGGCTTCTGGCCGCTGTGGGCCCACGCCCCGGCCGACGATCCCGACGTGGTGCTGCACCTGGGCGACTACATCTACGAAGGCGGGGCCGGGACCGGTCCCAGCATCGTGCGCCCCCACAACGGCCCCGAGATCATCACCCTCGACGACTACCGGAACCGCTACGGGCTCTACAAGGGCGACCCCGCGCTGCAGGGCATCCACGCCGCCTGCCCGTGGATCGTGACCTGGGACGACCACGAGGTCGAGAACAACTACGCCGGCCTCGTGCCCCAGTTCCCGAACGAGGCGCCCCAGTTCCCGGCCCGGCGGGCCGCCGGCTACCAGGCCTGGTGGGAGCACATGCCGGTCCGCATGGCCCCGCCCACCGGCCCCGACCTCAAGATCTACCGGTCGCTCGACTGGGGCCGGCTGGCCCGCTTCCACGTGCTCGACGGCCGCCAGTACCGCAGCGACCAGCCCTGCGCCGACGGCGCCGCCGACACCGGGCCCACCTGCCCCGATCGGGTGGCCGCCACCCAGACCATGCTCGGCTCGGACCAGGAGGCGTGGATCGGCGCCGGTCTGGCCGAGTCCCGCGCCACGTGGGACGTGCTCGCCAACCAGACGGTGATGACCTCGCTGCCCTTCGCGGGCGTGTTCTACAACCGCGACCAGTGGGACGGCTACGCCGCGGCCCGCACCCGCCTGTTCGACCAGTTCCGGGCGGGCGGGGTGGAGAACGCGGTGGTGCTCACCGGCGACATCCACGCCGCGGGCGCCGGCTCCCTGGTGGACGAGAACCCCGACGGCACATCTGCCACGGTGGCCGTCGGCACCGAGCTGGTGGGATCGTCCATCAGCTCGCGCTTCGACGACGCCCTGGCCGACGTGGCCGAGCAGCTCATCCGCGCGCTGCCCCACATCGCCTTCGCCGACGTGCGGCGGCGGGGCTACATGATCTGCGACGTGACCGAGACCGAGCTGGTCACCCGCTTCCAGGTGGTCGACTCGACCGCCACCCCGAACGAGCCCGTCTACACGGCCGCCACGTTCACGACCCTGGCCGGCACCCCCGGGGTGCAGCTCTAGGTCACGGCAGCGTCAGGATCTCGGGGCCGTTCTCGGTGACGGCCACCGTGTGCTCCCAGTGGGCGGCCCGGGACCCGTCGGTGGTCACCACCGTCCAGCCGTCGGCCAGGACCACCGTGTCGTCGCTGCCGGCCGACACCATGGGCTCGACCGCGAAGACGTCGCCCGACCCCACCCGCCGGCCCCGGCCCCGCCGGCCCACGTTGGGCACGTCGGGCGGCTCGTGCATGGCGGTGCCGATGCCGTGGCCCACGTAGTCGCGCACCACCCGGAACCCGGCCCGCTCGACGGTGGACTGCACCGCGGAGCCCAGATCGCCCAGCCGGGACCCGGGCACCAGCTGGGCGATGCCCGCCTCCAGGGCGCGGCGGGTCACGTCGATGAGGCGCTGGTCCGCGGCGCTGATCTCCCCGATTCCGGCGGTGAAGGCGGCGTCGCCGTGGTAGCCGTCGACGATGGCACCGCAGTCGATGGAGATGATGTCGCCCTCGGCCAGCGCCTGGCCGTCGGGGATGCCGTGCACCACCACGTCGTTCCGGCTGGCGCAGATGACCGCGGGATAGCCGTGGTAGCCGAGGAAGTTGGAGCGGGCCTTGCGGTGGTGCAGCACCTCGCGCCCGATGGCGTCAAGCTCGAGCAGCGTGACCCCGGGGCGCAAGGCGTCCCGGATGCGCTCGTGCATCTCGGCCACGACCCGACCGGCTCGCCGCATCGTGCGGATCTCCTCGACCGACCGCCGGCCCATGCCGCGGATCTTAGGAGCCGCGGCGGACGTCGATGACCGTGACCAGCCGGTCGAGCACCACTTCGGTGGAGCCGAAGCCGTCGACGATCTCCAGCATGCCCCGCTCCCGGTACCAGGTGATGAGCGGTGCCGTCTTGACCTCGTACTCGGACAGGCGCCGTTCGATGGCGGCCGGCTTGTCGTCCTCGCGCTGGACCACGTCGCCGCCGCAGTTGTCGCAGACCCAGCCGTACTTGGGCGGGCCGGCCAGCGAGTAGTTGGCGCCGCAGTCGTCGCACATGCGCCGGCTGGCCAGGCGCTGGAGCACCACCTCGCGGTCGACGTCGAGGTCGATGACCACGTCGAGGGGTCGCGCCGCGGTGATCTTGGCCAGGGCGTCGGCCTGGTCGACCGTGCGGGGGAAGCCGTCGAGGACGTAGCCGCGCCGTGTCGTGTCGCCGCGGTCGAGGCGCTCCTCGACGATGCCGATCATGATGTCGTCCGGCACGAGCTCGCCCGCGGCCATCAGCTCGCCCGCCTTGCGCCCCAGGTCGGTGCCCTCGCGCACGGCCGCTCGGAGCATGTCGCCGGTGGAGATGTGGGGGACCACGTAGTGGCGGGACAGCCGGACGCACTGGGTGCCCTTCCCGGCGCCCTGGCGTCCCAGCATGACCATGCGGACCCCAAGGGTCACTGCAGGAAGCCCTCGTAGTTCCGCATCATCAGCTGGCTGTCGATCTGCTTCATGGTCTCCAGCGCCACGCCCACGGCGATCAGGATCGAGGTGCCGCCGAAAGCGAAGGCCCGCACGTCGGCGACCGCGAGCAGGATCGACGGCAACAGCGCGATGGCCGCGATGAACAGGGCACCCGGCAGCGTGATGCGGGCCAGGATGCGCTGCAGGTAGCGCTGGGTCTGGGGCCCGGGCCGGATGCCGGGGATGAACCCGCCCTGCTTGCGGATGGTGTCGGCCTGCTGCTCGGGGTTGAAGGCGATGGCCGTGTAGAAGTAGGCGAAGGCGATGATCAGCAGGCCGTAGACGACCAGGTGGAGCGGGGCGGTCTGGTTGACCAGGTGGTCGTTGACCCAGCGCTGCACGCCCACGCCCCAGCTCCCGGGCTCGGACGGCAGGACCTGGGTGATCAGCAGCGGCAGGTACAGCATCGAGCTGGCGAAGATGATGGGCACGACGCCGGACTGGTTGACCTTGAGCGGGATGTAGGTGTTCTGGCCGCCGTACATGCGCCGGCCCACGACCCGCTTGGCGAACTGCACGGGGATGCGGCGCTGCCCGTTCTCCACGATGACGATGCCGACCAGCACCACCAGGAACAGGAACACGAGCGGGATCAGCAGGCCCAGGCCCTTGGTGGCGTAGATCTGCCCGAACTGGGAGGGAATGGACGACACCACGCTGGCGAAGATCAGCAGGGACATGCCGTTGCCGATGCCGCGCTGGGTGATGGTCTCACCCATCCACATCAGCAGCGCGGTGCCCGCGGTCAGCACCAGCACCACCAACAACACCCGTGGCGGGGTGAAGGGGTGCAGCACGTCGATGTTGGTGGGGTTGTTGGCCCCGCCCAGCAGCCCGCCGCCGCCGTTGTGGAACAGGAACGCCAGCGCGGTCGACTGGAGGATGGCGATGGCCACCGTCAGGTAACGGGTCCACTGGGTGATCTTGCGCTGGCCGATCGCCCCCTGCTGCTGCCACTCCTCCAGCTTCGGGATCACCACCGTGAGGATCTGCATGATGATCGAGCTGGTGATGTAGGGCATCACGCCGAGGGCGAAGATGGCGAAGTTCGTCAGCCC
>DASRJN010000623.1:0-2794 GCA_035649455.1 Acidimicrobiales bacterium | reverse complement strand
ACCGTGATGAACGCGTCGGTCGGGCTCATCGCCTCCAGCGTGCCGGTAGGCAGATCGGGGCACCCCCGGCTCCCCTCGACGAGGCCGTCGGTGCCCAGTGACAGGATCTCGACGGGATTGGTGCGTCCGGGCGTGAGGCTGGTGGTGGCCCGCTGCCAGGTCGAGGGGTACTCGACGCTGAAGCCCTGCGCCGGGTCCTCGATGAGGATGCGGTCTGAGGTGGATACGTCGAGGGCGTCCTCGTCCTGCTCCCGGGACCCGGTGTCGACGGCCCAGAGCACGGCCACCGACAGGACCGTGAGGGTCGCCGCCACCTTCCGGTACCGGCGGCGCCGGCCGGCACGCCACAGGCGCTCGGGGTCGACCGGCGCGGCCGGCTCGGGGGCCGCGTGGTGGAGCAGCTCGGCGAGATCAGCGGGCATCGGTCACCTCCGTCGTCTCGATCAGGCCGCTGTCCCGCAGCAGCCCGAGGGCGCGCCGCGTCCTGGTCTTCACCGTGCCTTCGGGGATGCCGAGGGCCGTGGCCGTTTCCGCCACCGAGCAGTCGGCGTAGAAGCGCAGCACCACGACGGCTCGCAGGTCGAGCGGGAGCTGGTCCAGCGCTCGGCGCACGGGCTCGGCGGCCGCGGGGTCGGGGTCCACACGCCGTGAGGGCTCCGGGCGTGGACCCGTCGCAGCATCCGCTGCTCGGCGCGGCGACGGCGGTGACCCGACAGGGCGAGGTTCACCGCCACGCGGTGGAGCCACGCGCCGGGGCGGTCGAGGTCCCGGACCTTGCGCCAGTCCCGGCAGGCTCGCACGAGGGCCTCCTGGGCCAGCTCCTCGGCGAGGTCGCGGTCGCCCACCAGGAGGCCGAGCATGCCGACCAGGCGGCGGTGCTCCTGCTGGCAGAACGTGACGAGCTCGGGCGGCGCGGGCATGCGGTGGACCTCGCCCTCTACGACGCTCAACCCCCTCAGCCGGGTTTTTCGGCGGCGGCCAGCTGGGCGGCGAGGACGTCGGCGTCCTCGGCCGGCAGCCGGCATGTGTAGCCGCGGCAGACGTAGGCCCGACCGTCGTCGCGACCCTCCCACAGGGGCGAGTCGTAGCGCTCGCCCCAGGCCAGCACCGCCTGGGGCAGGTAGCGGCGCTGGGCCACCTCCACGAGGTCCGCCCGCTCGCCCGCCACCACCACCTCGTCGATGCCGTGGACCGACAGCGCCACCGCCGCCAGCAGGTGTCCGAACGCGGTGGGATGGCGGGCGGCGAGCGGCCCGGCCAGGCGCAGGATCTGCTCGGCATGGTGGCGGTAGCGGTCCTCGCCGGTGAGGGCGGCCAGCCGCAGCAGCCCGACGGCCGCGAGGCTGTTGGCGCTCGGGGTGGCGTTGTCCATCAGGTCCTTGTTGCGGGTCACCAACTGCTCGGCGTCGCTGCCGGTGGTGAACAGCCCGCCGCGCTCGGCGTCCCAGAACAGCTCGAGCAGGGCGTCGGCCGTCGTGCGCGCTTCGGCGATCCAGCGGGCCTCCCCGGTGGCCTCGGCCACCCGCGCGAAGGCCTCGACCAGCGAGGCGTGGTCGGCGGCGAAGGCCAGGTGGCGGGCGCCGCCGTCCGCCTGCCACGAGCGCAGCCAGCGGCCGTCGTCCCGGCGCAGCTCGCGCACCAGGAACTCGGCGTTGGCCCGCGCCGCGTCGAGCCAGTCCTCCCGCCCGGTGGCGGCCGCCGCCTCGGCCAGGGCCGTCAGCATGAGGCCGTTCCATTCGGTGAGCACCTTGTCGTCCAGGCCGGGGCGGACCCGCTCGGCGCGGGCGGCGAACAGCCGGGCGCCAGCCTCCTCGATGCGCGGCGGGCGGGCCAGGTCGCCCGCATGGGCCAGCCGGTTGAGGATGGTGGCGCCCTCGAAGTTCCCGCCCGGGGTCACGCCGTAGTACGCCATGACCTCGTCCGCCCAGTCCTGGTCCCCGCCCAGCGCGGCGGTGATCTGCTCGGGCGTCCAGACGTAGAACCGGCCCTCGACCCCTTCGCTGTCAGCGTCCTCGGCGGAATAGAAGCCGCCCGCCGGGTCGCGCAGCTGGGCCAGCACGTAGTCGACGGTCTCGTCCAGCACCTGGCGGTAGCGCTCGTGGCCGGTGACCTGCCAGGCGTGCAGGTAGGCCGGGACCAGCAGCGCCTGGTCGTAGAGCATCTTCTCGAAGTGGGGCACCAGCCAGTCGGCGTCGACCGAGTAGCGGGCGAAGCCGCCGCCCAGGTGGTCGTAGATGCCGCCCGACGCCATGGCGTCGAGTGACGTCTCGACCATCGCCCGGGTCACGGCCGAGCCGGTCCGGGCCAGCGAGCGCACCAGCAGGTCCAGGCTCATGGCCTGGGGGAACTTGGGGGCGCCGCCGAAGCCGCCTCTCGTGTCGTCGTGCTGCTGGCGGAGCTGACCGTAGGCGGCGTCGAGCACGTCGAGCCCGGGCAGCCCGTCGCCGGGGTCGATGGTGGCGGTGCGGCCCAGCGCGGCGGTGAGCTCGCCCGCCTGGGTGTCGATGTCGTCCCGCCGGGTGCGCCACAGCTCGTCGATGCGGCGGCACAGGTCGGGGAAGGCGATCATCCCGCCCCGCGACTCCTTGGGGAAGTACGTGCCGCCGAAGAACGGCCGGCCCTCGGGGGTGAGGAAGACGGTCATGGGCCAGCCGCCGCTGCCGGTGAGGGCCTGGACCGCCTCCATGTAGATCTCGTCGACGTCGGGGCGCTCCTCCCGGTCGACCTTGATGTTGACGAACAGGTCGTTCATCAGCCCGGCCACCTCGGGGTCCTCGAACGACTCGTGCGCCAT
>DASRJN010000622.1:0-8551 GCA_035649455.1 Acidimicrobiales bacterium | reverse complement strand
ATCTCGAACAGCTCGCGCAGCGCCGCCACCAGCCGGTCGCCCCGGGCGCTGCCGGCCGCGTCCTTGAGGACGACGGTGGGCTGGTGGAGCAGCTTGGCCACCAGGCCCTTGGTCACGGCCTCGACCAGGTCGACCTGGCGGGGATCGAGATCGTCGTAGCGGCCCCGGAAGCGCTCGAGCTCGGCGGCGCGCACGGCCTCGGCCCGCTGGCGCAACGCCACGATCATCGGCGCGACCTCGCGGGCCGACGTTGCCTCCAGGTAGCGCTCGATCTCCTGGTCGAGGATGGCCTCGACCGCCGCCACCTCGCGGCGGCGCTCGGCGATGCCTGCGGCCGCGAACCGGCGCAGGTCGTCCATGTCGAGCAGCGTCACCTCGGGGATCTCGCCCACTCCGGGGTCGACGTCGCGGGGCATGGCGATGTCCACCACCAGCAGGGGGCGGTGGGGCCGGGCGGCCATGATCGGCGCCACGTCGCCCTGCTCGAGCAACGGCACCCGGGACCCGGTGGAGGTGAGCAGAACGTCGGCGTCGGCGAGCCGGTCGGGCAGCTCGGCGAGCGGCACCTGCTCACCGCCGACCCGCGCCGACAGCTCCTTGGCCCGGGCGGGCGTGCGGTTGGCCACCAGCACCCGGCCGGCGCCGGCACCGGCCAGGGCCACGGCCATGCCCTCGCCCATCTCGCCCGCCCCGAGCACCAGCACGGTCTTGCCGGCGATCGTGCCCAGGCGCTCGCCGACCATGGCCACCGCGGCCTGCGAGACGGAGGCGATGTGACGGGCGATGCCGGTCTCGGTGCGGGCCCGCTTGCCGGCCTCCAGCACGTGGCGCAACAGCAGGTTGAGGGCGGACCCGGCGGTGCCCTCGGCCCGCGCCCGCTCCCAGGCCAGCTTGACCTGGCCCTGGACCTCGCTCTCGCCCAGCACGGCCGAGTCGAGCCCGGCCGTCACGGACATGAGGTGGGCGACGGCAGCGGTGTCGTAGTGGACGTAGAGGTGATCGGCGAACTCGTCCGGCGGCAGGTAGGAGAAGTCGGCCAGGAAGCCCCGGATGTCGCTGTAAGCCCCGTGGAAGCGCTCGGCGACCGCATAGACCTCGGTGCGGTTGCACGTCGACAGCACCAGGGCCTCGCTGATGTTCGGCCGCGTGCACAGGTCGTGCAGGGCCTTGGGCTGCTGGCCGTCCCCGATCGCCATCCGCTCGAGCAGGTCGAGGGGGGCCGTACGGTGGTTCAATCCGATGACGACGACAGACACGCGCGCAAGCGCTCCTTGGCAGCGTCGAGCCGACCGGCTCGTACCAGGTCAAGGATCCCCGAGTCGAGCGCTCGACGCCAATCGAGCTCCTCGGTCCCGAGACCCTGGGCTTGGACCTCTTTTCTGGCTTCTCCCAACAGGCCGATGAGCTGGTCGTATTCCGGGCCCAACTCCGCGGCCAAGCGTTCCTTCAGCCATGATGCCACGGCGGGGCTGTGTCCGCCCGTGGAGATCGTCACGGTCAGCCGTCCCTGACGGATCCGGGCCGGCAGGATGGCGCTACATCGGGCCGGATCGTCGGCCGCGTTGACCCATACGCCGGCTGCCTCGCCGTCGTCGTACACCGCCTGGTTGATCTGAGGGTCACCTGTCGCGGCAACGACGAACCGATGCCCGTCGATGTCACCTCGCCGGTAGGCTCGCCGCTCGATCGCCACCCCTTCCAGCCCGGCGATGGCAGGGTCGATCTCGGGGGCGATGACGGTGACGACGGCGCCCGCTTCCAGCAGGCCCCGGACCTTGCCGGCCGCGACCCGGCCGCCGCCCACCACCAGGCACGGCCGCCCGTCGACCACCAGGTTGACGGGGTAGAGCGGATGCTCGACGGGCACGGCTGCGCCCGTCAGACGAGCGGCGGGACGGCCCCCGCGGCCGACACCCGGCCGGCATGGGAGCCGGCGCCGCCACCGGCCTCGGCCCCGGCTTTGCGCTGCTGGTAGAAGCTCAGGATCTGCAGCTCGACGGCCAGGTCGACCTTGCGCAGCGACACGCCGTCCGGCACCGACACGATGGTGGGGGCGAAGTTGAGGATGGAGCTGACGCCCGCCTCGATCATCCGGTCGGCCACCTCCTGCGCCGCCGAGGCCGGGGTGGCGATGATGCCGATGGCGATCTGGTGCTCGGCCGCGATGTCGGCCAGGTCGTCGATGTGACGCACCGTGATGCCGTTGATGAGCGTGCCCACCACCCGCGGGTCGGCGTCGACCAGGGCGGCCACCGGGAAGCCCCGGTCCCCGAACCCGGCATAGTTGGCCAAGGCGTGGCCCAGGTTGCCGACGCCGGCGATGACCACATGCCAGTCCTTGGTCAGGCCCAGCTCACGCGACATCTGGAACAGCAGGTACTCGACGTCGTAGCCGACGCCCCGGGTCCCATAGCTACCGAGGTAGCTCAGGTCCTTGCGGACCTTCGCCGCGTTCACCCCCGACAGCTCGGCCAGCCGCTCGGACGAGATGGTCGGCGTCCCGTCGCCCGCCGCCTCCAGCAGGCTGCGAAGGTACAGCGGCAACCGCGCCACGGTGGCTTCCGGGATCTTGCGCGCCTGCCGTTTGATACCGCTCCCGGTGCCGTCAGCCACGGCCGAGATGCTACTTCCGCTTGTTCACGTGCTCACAAGCGATGCCCCTGGCCTGCACTTCTACCCTCGCGTCACCCTGCGCGGCCCCCGTACCACAGCCCCGACCGCTTGTGCGGTCACGATGCCGCCTAGCCCCTCCCGCCCACACCCTTGTGCCACACCCGCCCGGGGCCACTACCTGCCCGCGGCCTGCGCGAGCGCGCGGGAGCGGGTATGGCGAGGGCGGGACGAACCGTGGTGGTCAGAAGCCGGGGGGCGGGACGAAGCCGCCGAGCAGGTGCTCGAGGTGGCCGGCGACGGAGACGGCGGTGCGGTCATGGAGGTGGGGGGCGATCACCTGGACGCCCACGGGCAGGCCGCCCGGTGTGCGGCCCACCGGGGGCACCGCCACCGGTAGCAGCAGGGCCCCGATGGCTCCGTTCCAGCCGACGCCGTCGAGGTAGGGGCGCTCCACGCCATCGACCATGACGGTGCGGGCCAGCATGTCCCGCTCGGTGTCATGGGGGAACGCCGCCGTGGGCATGACCGGTGCCAGCAGCACGTCGTGGTCGGCGAAGAAGGCGGCGAAGCGGGCCCGCAGCCGCTGGCGGTGCTCGTTGGCCGTGAGCCACTCGCGATGGCGGGCGGTGATGGCCCGCAACCTCCGCATCGTGTCGTCCTCGCCTTCGGTGACCGGGGTGCCGTCCGCGGCGGCGGCGAAGCCCGCGAACGTGTCCTCGTCCAGGCCCGACATCAAGAGCGGGAGGACCAGGCGCCCCCACAGGTCGACCAACTCCTCCAGGCGGGCGGGGGGCTCGACCGCGGTGACAGTGGCTCCGGCCTCGGCCAGCGCTGCGGCCGCCCCGTCGAGCGCGACCCGGCTGTCCCGGTCGATCGGCACGTGCGGGTCCTCGAACCAGGTCGCCACCCGCAGCCCGGCGACCGCTCCGCCGATGCGGGGTGGGGGCAGCTCCAGCCGCCAGGCCACGGCGTCGGGGCCCGACGGCCCGGCCAGGACGTCGAGGCCCAGGGCCAGGTCGCCGGCGCTGCGACCCATCGGCCCGGCGACGTTCACGTCCGCGGCCGACAGCGTGCCCGGCGGGCCCGGGATGTGGCCTCGCACGGGGATGATCCCCCACGTGGGCTTGAGCCCGAACACACCACAGAAGTGGGACGGGTTGCGGATGGACCCGCCGATGTCGCTGCCGAGCTCGAAGCCGGTCATGCCCGCGGCCAGCGCCGCCGCCGACCCGCCGGACGACCCACCCGCGCCGCAGTCGGGGGCGTAGGGGTTGTTGGTGCGGCCGTACACCTCGTTGTAGGTCTGGAGGTCGCCCGCGTAGAGCGGCAGGTTGGTCTTGCCGAAGACGATCGCCCCCGCGCCCTTGAGCCGGGCCACGGCGTCGGCGTCCCGCTCGGGGACGTGGCCGGCCAGCTCGGGCGCCCCCGACGTGGTCACGACCCCTTCGGTCTCGAAGGCGTCCTTGACGGTCATGGGGAGGCCGTGCAGCTTCCCCCACGACTCGCCCCGGGCTCGGGCCGCGTCGGCCTCGGCCGCCCGCTCGCGGGCGCGCTCGGCGTCGAGAGCCACGACACTGTTGACCGGCCCGTCGAGCCGGGCTACGCGATCGAGGAAGTGGTCGAGCAGCTCGACGCTCGACACCTCGCCCGCCGCCAGCATGCGGGTCAGCTCGGTGGCGGGCAGGAAGTGGAGATCAGCCATCGGCGCGCAACGCCCTCCTCAGCACCTTGCCGGTCTCCCCGTGCGGGAGCCGGTCGACTATCTCGACGGTCGAGGGAGACTTGTAGCGGGCCAGATGCCGCCGGACGTGGGCGATCAGCTCGGCCTCGCTCAGCTCGGCCCCGGGGGCGGGCACGACGAAGGCCTTGATCGCCTCGCCCGAAGGGGCGTGGGGCACCCCGACCACGGCCACCTCCTTGACTCCCGGGTGGGTGCCGAGCACCTCCTCGACCTCGGCGGGGTACACGTTGAACCCCGACACGATGATCACGTCCTTGGCCCGGTCCACGAGGGACAGGAAGCCGTCATCGTCCACCACGGCTACGTCGCCGGTGCGCAGCCACCCGTCGGGCGTGAGCGCGGCCGCGGTGGCCTCGGGGTCCTTCCAGTAGCCGGGGAAGACGTTCGGCCCCCGCACCCATATCTCCCCGGGGTCGCCCACGAGCGCATCCTCGCCGGATGCTTCGACCAGCCGCATCTCGACTCCGGGCAAGGGGACGCCGATGCTGCCGTCGGGCGCCCCATGGCCCAACCCGCTGGTCACGGCGGGCGATGCCTCGGTCAACCCGTAGCCCTCGGTCACGTCCACCCCGTAGCGGCGCCGCAGGGCCCGCCGTACCGCAGGATCGAGCGCCGCCGCCCCCGACACCGCGTAGCGCACGCTGGCGAGGGCGTCGGGGCCGGCCTGGTCCTCGGGCAAGGCGGCCCAGGCCGCCCACATGGTGGGCACGCCGGTGAGCACGGTCACGCCGTGCTCGGCCACGGCCTCGAGGCTGGCCTGGGCGTCGAACCGCTCCAGCAGGACGACGGAGCTACCGACGGTCAGGGCCTGCCCCAGCAGCGCGTTGAGCCCGAACACGTGGAACAGCGGGATGACGCAGAGGGTGACCTCGTCCCGGTTGTCCGGCCGAGCGGGGTTGGCCAGGATCTGCTGGATGTTGGCCCCGAGGTTGCCGTGGGTCAGCATCGCCGGCCGCGGTGCCCCGGCGGTCCCGCTGGTGAAGAGGAGGATGGCCAGATCGTCGGCCCCCCGGGCCACGATCGGCGGGTGGTCGCCTTCGCCTTCGGCGGTCAGGTCGGCGACGGTCACGATCCCGGCGAACCCCTCGATCCCGCCGGTCTCGCACTCACCGACCACGCCCGCGAGCTCGGGCTCGGTCACCACCAGCCGGGCGGTGACAGTGGCCAGCTCGCGCTGTAGCTCGGGGGCCGGGCTGGCGGGATTGAGCGGCACGGCCACCGCCCCCACCCCCAGCACCGCGAGGTAGGCGACCACGAACCCGACGTCGTTGCCCGCCACGATCGCGACCCGGTCCCCCGGCTCCATCCCCCGAGCGACGAGCGCCGCCCGCGCCCGGGCGACCTGGTCGCGCAGCTCCCCATAGCTGGTCCAGCGACCCCGGCTGTGCAGCGCCCGCTGGCCGGCGTCGTGCTCTTCGATGACCGTGGCCAGGTTCATCGTGCGAACAGTACGAGCTGGATCGCCGACGCCCCCAGGATAAGGGCCAGGAGAACCGCGAGGACGATGGTGGTACCGGGTCGCACGCCCCCATCATGACGGCGGCCAGGCACGCGCGCCCACTCAGAGCGAGCGAGCGCCGCGGCCCGCTCAGGTCCGGCCGCGAGGGCCCACGTCACCCGGAGATGCCCGCCCGCCCAGGGTAGCCGCGGCGGCCGAAGACACCGTCGCCCGCACAGGTCACGCCGCGAGGCCGAACACGACCGGGAGATGCCGACCCGCTCAGCCAGGGCGGCGGGGGCCGAGCACGACGTGGGAGGTGGTGCCGGTGCCGTTGCCGTCGGGGACATGGTCGTCGCCGTCGTGTAGCCGGACGAGGGCGAGCTCGTCGCCGGCCGCCAGGCCGAGGGTGTCGGCTGCGGAGGCCTGCGGGACGCTGACGGACAGCAGGCCGTAGCTGTCCACCACCAGCCCCACCTGGCCGGGAGCCAGGTCCTCGTAGGCGGTGGCCCGGCGGGCGGTGCGCACGCCCTCCTGGGGTCGGGTCCAGCGCAGCTGCACCCGCTCGCCCCAGCCGTCGATCTCGCCGGGGTCGACGTTGAGCTGACAGTTGCCGTAGCGGTCGACCCACAGCACCTCGCCCACCAGCGCGCCTTCCTCCTCCCGAGGCAGCGGGACCAGGCCGGGGATCAGCTCGTTCACGTCGACGCGAGGCCCGAGGGCATCGAGCGGGACGCCCGCACACAGGTGGGCGGCGGCGGGGGCGAAGATGTCCCGACCGGCGAACGTGGCCCCGGGGGCCTCCAGCTGGTACTCCGGCTCGGTCAGCTCGACCGCGGCGGTGGCCCCGCCCACCATGCCCACGGCTGAGGCCAGCAGGCCGTTGTCCGGGCCGACCAGGTACGACTGGCCGTCGCCTACCTCGATGGCGACCGCCCGGCGCGGGGTGCCCACGCCCGGATCGACCACGGCCAGCACCACACCGGGGCACAGGTACTGGACGCTGCGCGCCAGCGTCAGGGACCCGCCTTTGATGTCGTACGGCCGGACCTCGTGCGTGATGTCGACGACGGTGACGTGGGGGGCGATCGAGCGGATGACCGACTTGACGACCCCGACGAACTCGTCGCTGGTGCCGTAGTCGGACAGGAAACTGACGGTGTCGAAGCTCAGGGTCAGCCGGCCTGGGTGAAGCGCTGGGCCAGGTAGGCGTCGACGTCGTCCTCGAGGATGCGGTACGCCTTGCCGACCCGGACGGCACGCAGGTCCCCCGACTTGATCAGCCGGTAGACGGTCATGGACGACACCCGCAACAGGTCGGCGACCTCTTGGGGTGTGAAGAAACGGGCGCGCGAGATAGCCATGTGGAAGACCCCTTCCAACTCCGCTGGGGTCACTGTATGCCACCGTTGCTGGTGGGGCGAGTGGGGGCAATCAGGCGCCGCGACCCAGCTCGCGGCTCCGCTCCGTGGCGTCCATCACCGCGTCGAGGAAGGCGGACCGCACCCCGGCCCGCTCCAACGCCCGCAACCCGGCGGCCGTCGTGCCGCCGGGCGACGTCACCGCCGCCCGCAGCGCCTCGGGACCATCCCCCGACTCGGCCAGCAGCCGGGCCGCGCCCAGCAGCGTCTGGACGGCCAGCGACGACGAGACCGGCCGCGGCAACCCGGCCAGGACGCCCCCTTCGATGAGCGCCTCGGCCACCAGGAACACGTATGCCGGCCCCGACCCCGACAGCCCGGTCACGGCGTCGAGCAGCGACTCGGGCACCCGAGCCACGGTCCCCACGGATCCGAGCACCCGCTCGGCCCAGGCCAGGTCGTCCTCCCCGGCCGACGATCCGGCGGCGATGGCGGCCGCCCCCGCCCCGATCAAGGCGGGCGTGTTGGGCATGGCCCGCACCACGGGCGTCCCGGCGGGCAGCGCCTCCTCCAGCGTTCGCAAGGTCACCCCGGCGGCGATGGACAGGACCGGCGCGGCTTGCGGGATCGAACGGCAGGCGTCGACCACGTCGCCCGGCTTGACCGCCACCACGTGGCCCCGGGCCGGCCCGGCCTCGTCGGCTATGTCCAGATCGGCGAATCGGTCGCCGAGCTCCTTGGCCCGTGCGGGCAGCTTCTCCACCACCCGCAGCTCGGCGGCCGGCGCGAACCCACTGGCCAGCAGGCCTGTGACCAGGGCCTCGCCCATCTTCCCGCCACCGATCACCTGCAGCTGGGGGATCACCATGGGCCGACGTTATGCCCTCTACGGGCTGGGCCCTCGCCCGCCCAGGTGTGTGGCCCGGTGACCCACGTTTCCCCCGATCCGCAAGCTCCGAGCCATGGCTCTAGAATACACGGAGTAGGGGGGATATCCAGTGATTTTCGGCTAAGTATCGCGAAATATCGCGAAATATCGCGAACTACCGCGAAAAACGCGAAGCGAACCCGATCCGCAGCGCGGGCTGGAAGTACTGCTCGACCCACTGGTACAGCGAGCCCAGGATGCGGTCGAGCTCGTCATCGTCGACCGCGTCGTTGGCGATCTGGCCCACCAGGAAGATGGCGTCCTCGTCGCCGATGGCGAAGGCCGCCCCGTACAGCTTGAGGTTGCGCCTCAGCAGGTGCTGGTACAGGGCGCCCTCGTTCTCCTCCGGCGCGGGCATGACGTAGGTCTCGTAGTGCAAGGTCCGCTGGCGCAGGTGGAACCAGATGGTGAAGACGTCCTTCTGCTCGCCCAGCACCCGCACGAACCAGCGGCGCTCGCCCGACTCCTCG
>DASRJN010000621.1:0-5631 GCA_035649455.1 Acidimicrobiales bacterium | reverse complement strand
ATGCTGTTCGTGACGCTGGTGTCGGACGACGCGTTCAACTTCATGCTGAACATGACCAGCGCGCTGACGTTGATCCCGTTCCTGCTGGCCGCCGCGTACGCGCTGAAGCTGGCGCCCGGCCGCCCCCGCGAGCTGGTGGTGGCGGGGCTGGCCACGCTGTACACCGCGTTCCTGCTGTTCGCCGCGGGTCCCAAGTACATGCTCGTCTCGTTCATCATCTACGCCCCCGGCAGCATCCTGTTCGTGATGGCCCGCTGCGAGCAGGGCCGCCGCGTGTTCTCGCCGGGTGAGCTCGTGATCCTCGCCGTGTCGGTGGTCGGCGCCGTCATCGGCGTCGTCGCCCTGATCGCCGGGTGGATCACGGTGTGAGCCCGCGCCCCGACCGTCCATCACCCGAGGGAGACCGTCATGTCCGACACCCCCGCTGACCAGCCGGTCCTCGGCGTCCACTCGGAGGTCGGCCGGCTCCGCAAGGTGCTGGTCTGCACGCCCGGCCTGGCCCACCGGCGGCTGACCCCGACCAACTGCGACGAGCTGCTGTTCGACGACGTGATGTGGGTCGACCGGGCCCAGGAGGACCACCGCGAGTTCGTGGCCGCCCTGCGCGACCGGGGCGTCGAGGTGCTCGAGCTGCACGAGGCGCTGGCCGAGGTCCTCGGCCGGCCCGAGGCCCGGGCGTGGCTGCTCGACCGCAAGATCATCGCCACCGACGTCGGCCTCGGGCTGGTGAACGAGACCCGGTCGTTCCTCGACGGGCTCGACGACAGGACCCTCGCCGAGTTCGTCATCGGCGGCATGGCCACCACCGACTTGCCCGACGACCTGCGGCCCGGGTACATCGCCCTGGCCCGCGACCACTCGGGGGCCCGGGACTACCTGATGCCGCCCCTGCCCAACACGCTCTACACCCGGGACACCACCTGCTGGATATACGGCGGCGTGACCCTCAACCCGCTGTACTGGCCCGCCCGCCATGACGAGACGCTGCTGATGAAGGCGCTGTACCGGTTCCACCCGGAGCTGACCGGCGCCACCGTCTGGTGGGGCGATCCCGAGGTCGATTGGGGCCTGGCGACCTTCGAGGGCGGCGACGTCATGCCCGCCGGCAACGGGGTCGTGCTGATCGGCATGAGCGAGCGCACGTCCCGCCAGGCCATCACGCTCGTGGCGCAGGCCCTGTTCGCGCAGGGCGCGGCCGAGCGGGTGGTGGTGGCGGGTATGCCGAGCCTCCGCGCCGCCATGCACCTCGACACCGTGTTCACCTTCGCCGACCGCGACGTGGTCACGCTCTTCCCCGACATCGTGGACAGCATCGAGCCGTTCACGCTGCGACCCGACGACGCCGGGACCGGGGTCGAGGTCACCGTGGAGCCCAAGAGCTTCGTCGAGGTGGTGGCCGACGCGCTCGGCCTGCCCAAGCTGCGGGTCATCGAGACCGGCGGCGACGTCTACGCCAGCCAGCGCCAGCAGTGGGACAGCGGCAACAACGTGGTGGCCCTCGAACCGGGTGTCGTGTTCGCGTACGACCGCAACACGACCACCAACGGCCTGCTGGAAGCCGCCGGCATCGAGATCATCCCCATCGTCGGGGCTGAGCTCGGCCGGGGCCGCGGCGGCGGCCATTGCATGACCTGTCCGATCAGCCGCGACGCGGTCGAGTTCTGACGTGAGGCACCGGTGCAACGCTCCCTGACACTTGCCGGAACCGCGGCCCTCGTGGTCCTCCTGGCCGCCGGATGCGGCTGGAACGACTCGGTCGACAGCCTGGCCGCCACCGAGGGCCTGCCGTCGACGCGGGCCGACATCGAGGCGCACGACTGGGTGCTGGACTACTCCGACAGCTCGCTGTCGGCCGAGACCGACACCCCGGTCACCCTGGCGATCCACGGCGACGACCTCTCCGGCATGGCGCCGTGCAACACCTACCGCGGCTCGTTCGAGCTGGGGCGGGACGACTCGGTCGAGATCAGCGACGTCGCTTCGACGCTGAGGGCGTGCGAGTCGGAGGTCATGGACGCCGAGGACGAGTACCTCGCCGCGCTGGAGGGCGTCGACCGTGCGAAGGTGGACGTGGACGACGAGGGCCGCGACGACCGCGACCACCTGGTCCTGACGGGCCCGGACGACCTCCGCCTGTCCTACCGCTCCTTCGACGCCCGCGACGCGCTGGTCGGCGACTGGACCATCACCGGCGTCAACACCGGGGACTCGGTCGACAGCCCGGTAGCAGGAACCGAGCCGACCCTGTCGTTCGCCGATGACGGCACCTTCACGGTCGACACCGGGTGCAACATCGGCGGCGGCGACTGGAAGCTGGACGGCGACGCCATCACCTTCGAGTCGATCCGCACCACCCTGCGGGCCTGCGAGGAGCCGCGTGGCGCCGCGGACCAGGAGACCGCGATCCTCGCCGCCCTCCATGCGGCCGAGCAGGTCGAGGTCACGCCCGGCTCGCTCACCCTGCGCGAGGGCGACACGATGCAGCTGACCGCGGTGCAGTGAGGCCGGCCGCGGGCCTAGAGATCGAGTGAGTACTCCCAGCCCGGCTGCCAGGCGAACTGGCGCGTGGCGAGCTGGTCCAGCGGGACGCCCCCGAGGTGGTGGTCGAGCGCCCAGCGGGTGGCCACGTGGCCGATGACCATCACGCGCCGGTCCTGCCAGCGCAGGGGGAGGTCATGGAGGAAACGCCCGACCCGCTCGATGGCCTGCTGCCAGCTCTCCCCGCCGGGGTACGGGGTATCCAGGTAGCGCCCCCGGTCCCGGATGTGCTCTCGGGCCGGCGCCTGCGTCTGGTCGCCGTAGTCGCACTCCCGCAGCCGCCAGTCCAGCAGCAGCGGGATGTCGGACCCCGAGAACGCCACCTCCGCGGTCTCCACCGCCCGGTGCAGGTCGGACGAGAACACCGCGGCGATGCCGTCGTTCCGGCGGCGGTCTCCCAGCTCCGCCGCCGCCCGGCGCCCTTCGGCCGACAGGCGACTGTGCGCCCAGCCGGAGGCCACACCCCGCTCGTTGTCCTCGCTGAAGGAATGTGTCTCGAACACGATGGCGATCACCTCCGCACCTCAGCACATGCTTGACGTCAGGAGTAACCTGACGTGTGTCAGGGTCCGCCTGACACACCGAGGAGACGACGTTGGCGAGGAGACGGCGCATACAGAGCACGGAGACGCCCACCGGGCTGCACTGCTCGTTCTGCGGGAAGCACCAGGACCAGCTGCAGAAGCTGATCGCGGGGCCGGGCGTCTACATCTGCGACCAGTGCGTGGCCCTGTGCCAGCAGATCCTCGACGGTGAGCTGTCGAAGGAGGAGGTGCACGAGGCCATCGACGGTCCGGGCGACGTGCCCAACCTCACCGACGAGATCGACGACCTCAGCGATGGTGAGCTGATCGATCTCCTGGTGCGCATCCACCGCTCCCACACGGGCGTCGACCGCACCGTCCAACGCGTGGTGGACACCCTGCGCGAGCGCAAGGTCTCGTGGGCGCGCATAGGCGAGGCTCTCGCGATGACCCGGCAGTCGGCCTGGGAGCGCTTCTCGGGCGAGGAGTAATCGCTGGCCCGGGCCGGCGGGCAGCGGCAGACTCGGCCACCCCATGCGCTTCGGGCTGCTGTGCACCGCGGATGTCGACACCACGGCGGCGATCCGCGACTACGTGGAGCTGAACGTCGAGGCCGAGGCCCTCGGGTTCGAGTCGTCGTTCCTGGTCGAGCACCACTTCAGCGGCTGGAACCAGGTGGCGGCCACGCTGATGTTGCAGACGTGCGTCGCCACCCGCACGTCCACCCTCCGCCTCGGGACGGGAGTGATGGTGCTGCCGTGGCACAACCCGGTCCTGCTCGCCGAGCAGGCCGCCACGCTGGACGTCATCTCGGGCGGGCGGGTGGACCTGGGGGTGGGCAAGGGCTACCGCCACTCCGAGTTCCGGGGCTTCAACGTGGACCCGACCGGCGCCGACGCCCGCTTCCTCGAGGCGCTCGACGTGCTGCTCCGGGCGTGGACCACCCGGGAGCGGTTCTCCCATCACGGCCGCTACTGGGACTTCGACGACATCGTCGTCGAGCCGCCGCCGCTGCAGTCGCCACACCCACCGATCTGGATCGCGGCCGCCAGCGAGGCGTCCATCCGGCGGGCGGCCGGCCAAGGCCACGGCCTCCTCCTCGACCAGTACGCCCCCGTCGAGCAGATCGCCGAGCGGATCGGTTGGTTCGGATCCGGTCCCTTCGCAGTCGCCCGGCAGGTCTACGTCGCCCACAGCCGAGCCGAGGCCGAGGCGGCTCTGGCCCGCCAGGCCGCGTTCACCCGGCGCACGGTCGACGTCTCGCGCTCACCGACCTCGGCCGGCGGATCGCACGTGCTGGGCTACGCCGACACCGAGCGCCACGCCCTGTTCGGTACGCCGGACGAGATCGCGGACGGTCTCGCCGCCTTGAGCCGGGCCGGTGCCGATTACGTGCTCGTGCAGCTGGCCGGCGGCATCGGACAACTGCGCCGCTTCGCGCGCGACGTGGTGGCGCCCGCCCGCGGGGCCTGACTCACGGTTCGTCCGGCATCAGCCCGATCTGCTCGAACACCCCCAGCTCGTCCCAGTACTGCCGGAGCGAGCAGATCCGATCGCCGCGGAACTCCGCGACCGTCGCGCCGTGCACGGTGATGCGGGCTCCGGTCGGCTCGACCACCTCGCCGCCGGCCAGCGTGAGCGGGCCCGTGTGCGTCATGGTGACGGACCACTCGGCGCAGGCGTAGTCGCCGCCGACGTCGAGGGGCTCCACATCCACCTCGACATCGGAGAACGCGTGATCGCGGCGATCGATCTCTGCCATCAGCTCGGTGAGCGACGAGGCCGATCGGGACGGGGCCCATGCCTTCACGTCCTCGGTGTACAGGTCGCGGGCGGCGTCGCCGTCGCCGCCGATGCTCGCACGCAGCGCTCGCATCAACGTGGTCGCCCGCCCGGCGTTCGACGTCACGCGCCGTCCTCGTCGAGCCCGAGCAGCTTGGCCTTGGCCGCGGCGAACTCGTCGTCGGTCAGCACGCCACTGTCGTGGAGCTCGGCCAGGTCCCTCAGCCGCGCGAGGGGATCCTCAGCCGGTGCCGCGTCGGCGGGCGCGTAGGCCGGGACCTGGCGCGTCGCCGAGAACGCCTGCTGCATCTGGTGGTTGTACATGTCCTGCTCCATGCGCGGCCGTGGCCGGCGGAAGGGCATGTAGGTCTGGCGGGGGCGGTACAGGAAGAGCATCGCAGCCTCCCTGCGCTGTCACGACGCGAGGATCTTGGCCTTCTGGGCCTCGAACTCCGCGTCGGTGAGGATCCCCTGGTCCCTGAGCGCGGCCAGCTCCTTCAGCTGCTCGATCGGGTCGGGAGCCGGGGCCGGCGGCGGGGGTGCGTACTGAGGCTGCGCGTACTGCTGCTGCTGCTGGTCGTACTGCTGTTGATCCTGAGCGGCCCACCGGTTGGCCTGCCGCCGGGAGACCCGGTTCGACACTGCCGTTGCGGTCCCCGCGACCACGGCCGTGCGGGCTACGCCTCTCATGAGTCCGGGCATGGGTGCCTGTCCTTTCTGTCCGGTCTGTCCGGGTCGGCTCTCGGCTTATTCGGTGGCATCGAGCGACGCCGCGAGGGCGTCGAGC